>JAKVBZ010000059.1 GCA_022448645.1 Pirellulaceae bacterium | reverse complement strand
CCGCGGCTGTCACCAAACTCGTCCAGGTCGAAACCATTGTAGAACAGATTCTTGTTTCCGACGCGTACCCCAACATGCCCCAAGCCGTCCATCTGTGTGCCAACTTGTCCAATTTGTCCGCTGAAGAGTTCATCATTACTGACCAACCGGTTATCTCCGATCGGCCCTGACGTGGGCACGCCGATCGCCATCATTGGTGTCTTGTTCTTGGCGTTCCAAACAGACGCACGTGTGCGGATGGGCCGGTTAACCGGCATCTGTCTTGTGATCTCCGTTGTCGTGATCATGTTCTGTGTGGCCGTGACTTTTGCTTTACAGCGCGGCTGGATCTAGACGGGTGTCGTGCGACATGGCGATCGCGTGGTTTTGCCAGGAAATCGCAACCTGAAGCATCCGTGGTGAAGTTGCGCTAATGCGGTTTTCCCGAGAAATCGCAAACCAAAGCGTCAGCAAAGTATGAAGTCAACATCAGGATTCCCTCACTAACGTTTCGGGGGATTCACTCCACCGCGCCGACACGAAATACCGGGGAATTGACAGCTTGTTACGGCGGCGTTAGGTTGTGTTGTGACGTTTCACAGGGCGTCATTCCGCTCCGAGCGCGACATCCAGGCTCGCCGGTTATTCTACTCGTCTTAATACTTTGAAAAGGTTCCCAGCGTTCCTTATTGTGGGAGATTCTTGATGCGATACGGCACACACGGCACGATGCAGGTCGACTACGAACAGCGGATTGACTTCGACCGCATGCGCGAATACCGCGAATCACGGATTAAAAAGTACATGGACGAATTTGATATGGGTTGTCTGGTCTTGTTCGAGACAGGCAACAAGCGATATGCCACGTCCACGGCGGTGGCATCTCCCGAAGTGGACAACATGGCGCGCTACGCTATCTTTCCGCGGGATGGCAAACCGCACATCTTTGGCTTTGGTTCCGAAGTGGCCGCCGAAAAACTGTATTGTCCTTGGATCAAAGATCGGGCATTTCCCGCACACAGTACGATGTACGGAGCGTTGCCTTACGATTGGGGTTGTTACAACAATTTCATCCAGGACCTGACCATGGTCCTGGAGCAGAACAAGGTGCCGCGCGATGCTCGGATCGGCGTCGACATCATGGAATCACAACTGATTGTTGCCCTTTCTGAGCAGGGTTTCCAGCTGTCGGATGGCCAGGCAGTCATGCAACACGCCCGTTCGATCAAGAACCAAGATGAAGTCATGTGCCTCAAACATGCAGCGGCGATCGCCGACGCGGCCCACCACCGGATCGCACAAACGGTGGAGCCGGGCGCCAAGGAAACCGATATCCAGGCGGCGGCATCGGAGATCATGCACCGTCTCGGAGCACAATGGGTGCCGAACGTCCAGGTAACCAGTGGCAATCGTACGCACCCTCATCCGCATCTCAGTTCGGATCGTCTGATCCAACCAGGGGACCTGGTCTTTGTCGACATCGTGTTGTTGTTTAACGGCTACCACACTTGCTACTACCGCTGCTTCTGTTGTGGCAAGCCGACAGCCAAACAAAAAGATATCTACAAGCGGTGTTATGAAATGCAAGTTGCCGGTCTGGAACAAGTCCGACCAGGGGCAACGACCAAAGACATTGCCAGTGTCTGGCCGGAAGCTAACCATTGGGGTTTCAATAAAGAGGAAGAAGCTTTTGGACTCGCATTTGGTCACGGAATTGGTGTGGGACTGTGGGAATTCCCCATCATTTCGCGACTTTACAGCATGGATCATCCCGTCGAAATCGAACCTGGCATGGTCTTTGCGCTGGAAACTTATGAAGGTGAAGGATACGACGGAGCTCGGATTGAAGACGAAGTGGTCGTCACAGAAGATGGCTGTGAGATTATCACCAAGTTCCCAGCGGATGAGCTGCTCGCCTGTGGGATGACGTATTGAGGCTGATGGCGTGCCAGTGGTGTTAGGGATCATAGCAAGACAAACCTTGCGAGAAAACTGTGGACCGCCCAGCCGACGGTGCGGGCTTGGTTGCTAGGTCATTCTTTGTCGATGCCATCGGCTGGGCGGTAAACAAACAGGAAACAGGAGAAACCTGCTGTGGCCGCACGTTTACAAGATCAAGTCGCCCTAATCACCGGCGCCGCTCAGGGGATCGGTCGCGTGATCGCTTTAAGGCTCGCTGAGGAAGGGGCCCATGTCGTGCTGGCTGACCTGGCGGAGAATGTGGATGACACGGCCCAGGAACTTCAGCAAAAGTATCCAGGCAACCGCGGATTCGGGATGACGGTCGACGTAACGAAATCGGACGAAGTCGACCGGATGGTCGAGGAGACCGTCAAACGATTGGGCCAGCTGGACATCATGGTGAACAATGCCGGAGTCAATCACCCGATGACGGCGGTGACAGACCTGACCGATGAAACATTCGACCGCGTCATCGGCGTCAATTTTCGCGGCACATTTAATGGCTGCCGCGCAGCGGCTCGCGTCATGCCGGAGCAGAAGCAAGGCTGTATCGTCAACATAGGTTCCTGGTACGGTAAGCAAGGTTTCGCGTATTTCGGTGTTTACTGTGCTTCGAAGGCCGCCGTGATTCGCTTCACGGAATCCCTTGCCCTCGAGATGGCTCCGCACGCAGTCCGAGTCAACAGTATTTGTCCTGGGAATATGGCAACCGACATGCATTGGGATGCGTTGCGTGAGGAGGCAAAGATTCGCAACATCACCTTCGAAGAAATGGACAAAATGGTGAAAGACGTCATCCCGCTAGGAAAACAGGGGCGACCGGAGGACATTGCCTCCACCGTTGTCTATCTGGCTTCGGAGGATGGTGCCTATGTGACCGGGCAGGCAATTAACGTGAATGGGGGTTGTCTGTTCCATTGAAACCTAACCTCACACCGAGCATCGCCATCGTAAGCTGATGCATGAGGTTGTGATACAGGCATGTTAAACGTTGTGATTTTTATTAGGCCGTCGCAGAAAACATGAACAGCATCGGCATCGGACTGATCGGCACGAAATTCATGGGCAAAGTGCATTCGCGGGCTTACCGCGATGTGATTGGCCTCTTCAACGTGGAGCCCCTGCCAGAGCTGCGTGTCATCTGTGGCCGTGATGACCACGGTACACAAGTGGCTGCCGAACGATATGGCTGGCAAGAGCATTCCACCGCTTGGGAAGATGTAGTTTGCCGCGACGATGTGCAAGTGATCGACATCTCCACGACAGGCAATCTTCATGCACCGATTGCCATTGCGGCTGCCGAACAAGGCAAACATATCCTTTGCGAGAAACCTCTGGCGAACACGCTCGCAGAAGCTCGTGCGATGGTCCGCGCTGTGGAGCAAGCTGGTATCATCAATACTGTCTGTTTCAACTACCGCCGCGTACCGGCGATCGCTCTGGCAAAGCAACTAATCGACGAGGGAGAGATCGGTCAAGTTCACCACTGGCGCGCCGTTTGGTTAGAGGATTGGGCACTCGATCCGGAGACGCCTCTGGTGTGGCGGTTCGAGTCCGACAAAGCGGGTAGTGGATCGCTGGGGGATCTTGGCTCGCACCTGATCGATCTGGCTAATTTTCTAGTCGGCCCCATCCAGGAAACGATTGGCATGACGGAGACGTTTATCAAGGAGCGTCCCCTTTTGCCAGAACACCAGACTCCGCAGCGATCTCGCGGCGATGTGACGGTCGACGATGGCGCATTGTTCCTCACCCGATTCCAAAACGGAGCGCTAGGCAGCTTTGAAGCCACACGCTTCGCGGGAGGCAACCGAGATCGGTTTGTGTTTGAGATCAATGGCAGTAAAGGTAGTTTGTATTTCGACTTTCAACGGATGAACGAGTTGCGATTCTACTCCTCCAGCGACCCCGCGCGAAAACAAGGTTATCGCACGATCGTGGTGGGACAGGCCGATCATCCTTATGTGGGCAACTGGTGGCCAACCGGGCTCGGGCTCGGCTACGACGCTGCCTTTGTACACACGATCTACGACTTTTTGAATGGTGTCGCTGCAGGAGAATCAGCTCAGCCTGATTTTCACCAAGGGCTGCGTGTGCAAGTGGCATTGGAAGCGGCGAGTCGTTCCATTGAGGAGCGACGGTGGGTTTCAGTTGATGAAATAGAGTCCTGAGGATAGGAGGTGCGTGATGGCTGACCAACGACTGGCCGGCAAAACTTGTGTTGTTTCGGGTGCGGGCCGTGGTATTGGCAAAGGCATCGTCCAGCGACTGGCAGCCGAGGGTGCCAACGTCGGCGTCGTCGATCTGAATAGGGAGGCAGCCGAACAGGTTGTGACGGAGATTTCCGAGCAGGGAGGAAATGCCCTGGCGTGTCAATGTGATGTCTCGGAACGTGCCCAAGTCAAATCCATGATCAGCCAGGTGGTGGAAGAATTCGGGTCTTTAGATGTGATTTTCAATAACGCCGCCATAGCCGAGATCCGTTTGTTCATGGACGTTCAGGAAGAACATTGGGAAAAAATAATGAAGGTCAACGGATTGGGCGTCTTGATCTGCATGCAAGAAGCGGCCCGACAGATGATGGAACAGGGTAAGGGCGGTAAAATCATCAATACATCTTCGATCGCGGGCAAGCAGGGTTATGATCTGCAGCCTCACTACTGCGCTAGTAAATTCGCTGTCGTTGCACTGACTCAGGCAGGAGCTCGTGCCTTTGGCAAACATGGCATTACTGTGAATGCGTTTTGTCCGGGCGTCGTGCGCACTGAACTGTGGAAACAACTGGACCAGGAATTCATGGATCTTGGTATTTCCGAACGCCCAGGTCAGGCGATGGACGATTTCGCCGCGGGAGCATTACTAGGTCGCAGCTCGACAGCCGACGACATCGTTGGATTGGCAGCCTTTTTGGCCTCCAACGATTCGGATTACATCACCGGGCAGTCGATTATGGTCGATGGTGGCATGGTGCTGCAGTAGAAGATTTTGTAACTTCCGCATGCCTGACCTGTTGTAGGTGATGGAAACCGACACTGGGCCTGGCTTTTCCGTAGCAGGAGTAACAACGTTATGTCGGACCCGAGTTATCTACGCTGGCTGGTCGACAACACCCCCACCACATGGTGGCATGACTCGGGTGATCCGGCTGAATTATCCAAAGGACTCGAGCACGGCGCTAGTGGGGTAACTACGAACCCCGTGTTGAGTGCTCAAGCGTTGGCCGCGCATCCCGAAAAGTGGGACGATCTGCTAAGTGCCCCTTCCACGAAAATGGCACCGGAGGAGCGAGCCGCGTACCTGGTGACAGGAGTCGCCGGTCGCGTCGCCACCGCAGTGGAACACGTGCACCAGCAAACCGAAGGACAGGAAGGCTACGCGTGCGCACAGGTACATCCTGGATGGGCGGCCGATCGGGATGCGATGCTGCAAATGGCCGAGCAATTTCATGCCTTCGCTTCCAACATTTCTGTGAAATTACCCGCCACGGCGGCCGGGCTGGATGTACTCGAAGAATGCGCCGCCCAGGGTATTTCCGTTACGGCGACTGTCAGCTTTACTGTACCCCAAGTGCTGGAGATTGCCGAACGTTACCAAGCGGGTCTGGCACGGCTGCCGGCTGGAAAGTCCCCTGGCAAATGCTTTGCCGTGATCATGATCGGTCGACTAGACGATTACCTGGCGGCTGTCGCCAAGGACAGCAAAGCAAACATCAGCGATGAAGACATCCGTCAGGCGGGATTAGCAGTGGCCAAGCGTGCCTATCAGATCTACCAAGAACGGCAGTACCAGGCAGTGTTGCTGGTAGCCGCGTTGCGGGGTACCTATCACCTGACCGAACTGGCTGGCGCTCAGTTGGTCATGTCGGTGCACCCCAAGTACCAACAGCTCTTCTTCGACTCGCCACTGCCACGTGAGCCGCTGATCGCCAAGCCCGTAGATCCGCAGGTTGTCAACCGTCTGAACCAAATGCCCGAATTCGTTCGCGCCTATGAACCGGACGGCATGTCGGCCGAGCAGTTCATCTCCTATGGCGTGACGCAAAGAACGCTATCGCAGTTCTATGAATCTGGCTGGGCACGCCTGGAAAAAATGTAACTGGATAGGCAGGCAACCCTCGCGTAGACGATGGATAGTAAGCACGGGCAGGATTACGTTTTTTGTGGTTAGAGATCGCAAAGGACGTGGCGTGTGTCTTTTCTCTACGTTTCCCACGCCAAGATCGACAACCACTGCTTACCACAACACCTAGCCTCGGTTTGAAGCGATAATTTGACGCGATAGGGTGACGCCGTCATCGATCCAAAGCGACTTTGCCATCGCCGATCTGGCACCGTTGCTCGGTGGTTTGATCATGGAGAATCTGAAATCGGGAAGTTTACCGAAGGTAGGTGACAAGATCCTGCGGCCCAACACGTTGTGGGAAGAAGTCACGGTCGGTGAACAGGAAGGCATTTCTGGACCGATCATCTCCATCCCCATCACGGCCATCACCCAAGAAAACGCGAACAATCCGGCGCTCTACGCCAATCAACACCAAGGTCCCCCCAATGGCACCAGCCCACTCGTGTGGTGAGTAAATCACTGTGGACGACTTCAAACTCATCGTTCTCGCGATTCCAGCAACAACTTGAGTGAGACCTTGCTGTGACCTAAGCGAATGCTTGGAGTTAGAGTATGGGCCGTCCATAGTATACTGACTTCTGGCGGCATACCCCCAATGTGTCGTTCCAGGAGCTCTCAGCCTGGTCACTTTGTTCCGGTGCTGACTTCTGACGTCCTGATTCTTGGCTATCCGTTAATTGCATGGATGTTGCAACAGATGTCGAGAACGTGGTCGACCTACTTGGACTAGGTGATGAGTCCGTCGTTGAGATGCCGGCAATCGCTGTCACCATCAGAATTGCCAGCGCGCCAGTTGGCGAATCCGTTCATTCCTAATGGATCGTAATGGGAAACCAGACGACTGAAGTCAGCGATGTCCACGTCCTGGTCAAGATCCATATCGCTTACCTAGCATATTCAACACTCATTCGTCGACATCATCGTAATTGGTGAAGCCGGGCTGAAGGGGACAGATGAAAACGTGTCGGTCAATGTGACGTCCGCCACGCCTGACACGTACGCAAACGGATTCCAGCTTCGGAGAACGGCTCGTCATCAATAAGACGTGGGTGACCGCTAGGCCATACCGGAAATGCGTGGTTGCGTCTTGCTAATGGTTCGTTCAAATTGAGCATTTACGATTCATTCTCCAGTTTTGGAAAGTTTGCTCGCCCGAATCGGAACGAGGTTGCGTCAATCGTTTTGCGTTGGCGTTAAACCGTCGACGTAACCCATTATTTTCTAAGCATATGTAGAAATTCTGGAAGATTTAACTCAAACTGCTTGACATAGGGACACCCCCAATTAGGCTATATAACAGGTCCAAAAGGTGCGCCCGATTCAGGTGCAAAAAATTATTTGGCCAAAGTATTTACAAGCCCTATCATTCAGGTTAGAGTGGGTTTGTAGTTTTATTTGTAGATAGTCTGCATACAAGGAGAACGCTAGTGGGACGCAGAAATAGATCGCTTTTAAGAGTATCTATGCGCAGTGAAGCGCAATCTGGAGCCCGCAATGGCCCACATTATGGGTGCCGATACAGGAAAAGTTACGGCACCGGTTCTCGATTTTGTTGCAGGACGTCTCTACCGTATTCAACACGTAGTTCTTCATACAGCAACCGTTTTTTTGGTTTCTGATACATTTTTCCAGCCATATATTGGTAGTTATGCAAGCCTTTTTGTCGACCAAATAGGTCGTTTACCATTTTTCATTTCAGGAGTCCAACTGCACCGAGAACCGTCACCGACCTCAAGATAAACGGTTACGGATCAACAAATGTTTTTGGGTGTGGTTTCGAGGAACGCTACTGAGAGAACGCGGAACGATGATCCAGCACTTTGCGATAGATCAAATCGTTGGAAGCTCCGAGTGGACGGAGCGGGTTCGCAAGCGCATTCTGCAAATTGCGAACTATCGCTATAGCGTTCTTGTTACGGGACCATCTGGTACGGGTAAGGAACTGATTGCTCGGGCCATTCATACCCATGGCGATCGAGTTGAAAAACCCTTTGTCCCCGTCAACTGTGCAGCCATTCCTTCTGGACTGTTCAGTAGCCAACTCTTTGGCCATGTCAAAGGTGCTTTTACTGGCGCCGATTATGAGGCTTTGGGTTGTTTTCGCGCTGCGGACGGCGGCACGATCTTCCTAGATGAAATCGGTGAACTCGATCTGGAATGCCAAGCCAAACTGTTGCGAGTGCTACAGGAACGAATAGTCGTTCCTGTAGGTAGCCACGATGGCACACAAGTCGACGTCCGAGTTCTGGCGGCCACGAATCGCAACTTGGCCGAAGAAGTTCGGGCCGGACGGTTCCGTTTGGACCTTTACTACCGGCTGAATGTACTTTCCATTGAAACGCTGGGACTGAAAGACCGCGTCGATGACATTGAGAAGCTGGCAACACATTTCCTTGCCAAAACAGCCATCGACAGCGGCCTCCCCTTGAAGCAACTCTCGCCAGCCTCCCTGGCACTGATGCAATCCTATAGTTGGCCAGGTAACGTCCGTGAACTACAAAACATGATCGAGCGAGCGGTTGTCTTCAGCGAAGACGACGTGATTCGCCCCGAAGCCTTCACCCAAATCCTAGAAGGTTCGGCTGACGAGCTATTTGGTGTATCTGACGAGCCTATCGTGGCACCTAGCGAAGCCACGATCAGCAGCGCTCCTCAGGTCCACATTCCAGGGCCGGCCGAACAAGTCAATCCACACGAATCCGTCCATGAGTTCGACGGTGTGAGCGGTAAGTGGCTGTCTCTGTCGGACGTCGAAGAACAGCACATCCGCAAAACACTAGACGAAACATTTTATAACCAGAGTGCGGCTGCCCGCATGCTGGGCGTCGATCGGAAACTACTAGCACGAAAAATGAAAAAGTATGGCATTGTTACGCCGCGGACACGGTCGGAACAGTCAACCAAAACAAAATAGTGTAAAAACTAGATAGCGCACAAAACTAGATAGCGCACAAAACTAGATAGCGCACAAAACGAAATAGCGCACAAAACGAAATAGCGCACAAAACTAGATAGCGCACAAAACGAAATAGAATTTACGTACACGACATCGAGGTAAACGTGTGATTTAAGACGATTTCTCGGAAGGTGTTGGGGAACACGCCGGGAAAAGACTGAACGGTTGAGACTTTTGAACACTACCACAGCCACAACTCGAAGCGATACGGATCGGCAATCCAGCCGGTTGCCGGGAACGAATTATGTTCTCGGTCACAATCCGTCGATCCGACGTATTGCACGACACGCCGAACGTGCTTCGGACGTTGGTTGTACCGTTCTGGTATCAGGAGAGACTGGTACGGGCAAGGAAGTCTGGGCACGGCAACTGCATGCGAGTGGGCCTCGCACTGACAAGCCGTTCGTGCCAGTCAACTGTGCGGCCCTCACAACCACGCTGGCAGAAAGCCAACTCTTTGGTCATGAGAAAGGCGCATTTACTGGTGCGGCAGGAGCCTCCTTGGGTGTGTTCCGAGCTGCACAAGGGGGTGTCGTCTTTTTGGATGAAGTTGGCGAAATGCCGCTCGAATTGCAGCCCAAGTTGTTGCGTGTGCTACAAGAACAAGAAGTCACACCTGTGGGTGCTTCCCAACCGGTTCCCGTCGACATCCAAGTCATCGCTGCCACCAACCGCGACTTAGAAAATGAAGTCGTCGAAGGTACTTTCCGAGAAGATCTTTACTTCCGACTGAACATGGTCGAATTGAAGGTCCCATCGCTGCGCGATCGTGTGGAAGACATCCCTGAATTCATCCGGTACTTTGCTGAGAAGTTTTCCGAGAAGTATGGTGGTGAAGTTTGGAAGCCCGATGCGGAAACGCTCAACGAATTCTGCAAATTCCACTGGCCCGGCAATATCCGCCAACTGTCCCACGTTATTGAACAGTCCTATGTCCTCGACAGTGTTCCAGAGCTTCCCAACGGAGGCAGTGTGAACCGCACCACGAGTTCACTCCCCTTCTTCGATCTGGACAAGCTTCGTTCGACCGCTGTACATCAGGCCCTCAAAGCCACCAACGGCCACAAAGGTCGTGCGGCCAAACTGCTCGGTGTCCACGCCAATACGCTCACTCGTATGTTGGCTCAAATGAAAGAAGAGCTAGGTCAGCTCGACTAGCTCATATTCTGTTACCAACCACCACCAATTCCCTGCGGGCTTGTTCTGCGCACTGACGGCTATCACTCCCAGCCAAGTAGGTCGGACCGGAATCGCGTCATCTGTTGCCGGAAAAGAAATTCACCCTGACCGACAAACTCAAATGGAAAAAAGCGACCGAAGTTCCGGCTGTCTGCACATTTGCTCGGTCCGGCTACATCTCGCCGAAATAGGCTTCACTCACATAAATTCCATCCATTTTCGCACTGGGACCTCGGAAATCTTATGTCTCCGGAATCTCTCTTCGACAAAAACCCTTCCACATGGTAACCTACCTGCCCATGGATGAATCCCAGTCCAATTGACTACAGACGGTTCCATCGAATAGATGATATGTTGTGAACCAATCCGGCGATTCATTCCATCGTCCGCTTACGGCTGGGAATCAAATGACGGTTCACCAATGACTTATCAGTGGTCATACGCTGTTCAACCATCCACTATCATCCATTTGCCAACAACGACTCACCGCAACCACATCCCCAAAGGACTCGACATGCTTCGTCGCACTTCATTGCTCTTGATCATTCTTGCTTCCGTTTTCACCAGCACGCTTCTAGCCGACGATTTGCCGCCTAGCCAAACAAACGGAGCTGGCTTGAAGACAAAACGTCAGCACGCAAGCTACGCCATCGGGTTGAACTTCGGCAACAATGTTCGCGCAGACGGGCTGAAGTTAGACATCCCAGCCTTGGTCCTGGGTGTTCAAGACGGACTGGCCGGAAATAATCCGCAGCTGAGCGAACAGCAAATGTCAGTGGCCATTCGAGCCCTCCAACAGGAGATACAAACCTTGCAGCAACAGCGCATGCAAACCGAAGGCGCCGAGAATGCTCGTGCAGGGCAGGCCTTTCTGGCTGCCAACGCTAAGGCACCAGGCGTCCAAACTTTACCGAGTGGCTTACAGTACAAAGTCATCACACCTGGTGATGGTCCAACACCGACGGCTGATGACACGGTACGCACACACTACCACGGGACGCTCATAGATGGCACTGTTTTTGACAGTTCGGTGGAAAGAGGAGAACCGGCCGTGTTTCCGGTCAAGGGTGTGATCAAGGGATGGACCGAGGTACTACAACGGATGAAGGTGGGCGATAAATGGATGCTCTACATCCCGCCACAACTGGCTTATGGAGA
This sequence comes from Pirellulaceae bacterium, assembly GCA_022448645.1. The sequence goes on along the minus strand of JAKVBZ010000059.1, from coordinate 20,831 downwards.
ACGCGGTGCGGGTCAAGACATCGGTCCGAACACGACACTCATCTTCGAAATCGAATTACTCGGAATCGAATAGCCGTTTGCTTCGACTGGGGCTTCACACTACACAATTCGCATTCGCTCGCGTTCCAGTGATTGGGCGATGAATTCGATCGCCCGTGAAGCCATTGCATGATAGTAGGTACAACCGTGCCCACCGTGGCTCGTCTCTAAATCAAATTCGTGTGGGATTCCCAGTGCGGAAAGCTTCATGTGTAGCCGATCGGAACTGTCGAACCACCGATAATCGGTCGGATCACAGCAGAAGAATTGATGCCGAGGCCAATTGAGTGCATGCACATGTAGCGTCGCCGTGTCCTGGCGAGCATCCTCTTCGTCACGGTACATCGAGCGCAACAATTCGTCTCCTTGGGCGATGCAGGACTGAAAATCAATGGCGGGCGAAATGGCCGCGACAACAGGAAACAAATCTGGATATTTGTAGGCCAGTCTTAAGGCACCTTGCCCGCCCATGCCGGTTCCTAGTAACGCTAGCCGAGGCGGTTTGCTGCCGAAACGACGTTCGCAAAAGGCCACGATGTGCTCAACCAAATGCTGTTCAGCTGAAATTTCCGCGTCAAATTCCTCACAAATCCTGTCGGTCCACCAACTGCGCTGCGTGAGCGGTGCCACACATGCCAATCGCTGCTGTCCGAGTGGTTCTGTGAAGGCATTTTGATCGGGCAAGCGGGACGCGTGAGCCCCATGTAGGTAGATCACCAAATAACCATGGTCATTCATGGGCTCTGGCTGAAAAACATCGCAGGGATGTCCATTCACTACCGTTTCTTGCCACAGTTCGCCATTATCGGGCACAGGAAAGCTCACTTAAAATAAGAATCAAAGAATCGCCGTCGTTTTTATGGTACGAATTATCGTAAACTGACGTCCATTCAAGTTGTCAATGGAAATCATAACGGTTGCTTTGGAAAGATAAACTACCTACATGCGACCTCTCCGGATCGTTCTCGTCACACGCAGGTATTGGCCACTCGTAGGTGGTGCCGAAACAATCATGGCCAGTCTGGCGGTCGAATTCCGTCGTCTTGGTGCGATGACGACGATTCTCACGGCCCAATGGGACAAAACCTGGCCCACATCGTGTGTATTGGACGACGTCCCAATTATACGCCTACCTCAACCAACACGACGAGGATGGGGCACGCTACGGTATATGAATCATCTGCATCGTTGGTTGCGAAAGTACCAAACCGATTTTGACGTGGTCTACGTCTCGATGTTGAAACACGACGCTTACACTGCCATTGGTGCACTGGCTTCGACCACCATCCCTATTGTGCTGCGCGCAGAAGGTGGCGGACCAACTGGCGATTGCCAATGGCAGCGCGAATCGCATTTTGGCAATCGCATCAGAGCTCGCTGTCTACAAGCCAATGGTTTGGTCGCGATCAGTCCCGCTATCTACGAAGAGCTTATTCGTGAAGGCTATCCCGGTGCCCACATTCACCGCATTGATAACGGCGTAGCGCCATCAACGCCTATTAACCAAAATACCCGGCAAGCCGCTCGACAATCACTGGCCGAAGCGAATACGGAACTTCAATTCCCGCCAGGAGCCAAGTTGGCCGTGTATTCCGGACGACTTCATCCTGGCAAGGGGCTTAAACATTTGATCGAAGCCTGGCCCCGAGTACTGAAAGACTGGCCCACAGCTCGGCTTTGGCTTGTGGGTGAGGGAGAGGAACGAGCTACTTTGCGCGAATTGATTCACGCGCATGGCTTGACCAATCACATCGCGCTACCTGGAATATTCGACTCGTTAGATGATGTTCTGGCAGCCGCTGATTTATACATCCTGCCATCCTTCGAAGAAGGTATGTCGATCGGTCTTCTGGAGGCTATGGCACGGGGACTACCTACGGTCGCCACCGACATTCCAGGCAACCGTGCCATGGCGCAGCATGGTGTGACGAGCCAACTAGTACCTCCTGGGGATACCATTGCATTGGCTGCAGCTATCCGACAAGTTTGGTCCGACGACCAAACTGCAAACCGAATGAGTTCGGCTGCCCGTGAACGACTCGTCCGCCAATTCTCTCTGAAATCGGTTGCACAACGGCATCTTGAATTGTTCGAGCATCTCGTTGCCGACAAGAACCAACCGCGAACAGGACCAAATAAAACAACCTAACTGCCATGGCCAACTGCTATGGAAACCATGACGAACCAAGTTGATAACGTGACACGTATACTGCACATCATTCCGACTCTATCCCAAGGCGGTGCTGAAAAACAGTTGGCACTACTTGCATCCCATCTGCCAACCGCTCGGTACGACGTACATGTCTGTGTGCTAACTTCCACGGGAATTTACCAACAAGAACTGGAATCCCAAGGAATCCCTGTTCATCTCATTGGGAAGTCACAAAAACTTGACTTGTTCGCTTATCGGCGCCTGCGTACGCTCATCCAGAAACTCCGTCCTGACATCGTCCAAACGTGGCTTTTTGCGGCCAACAGCTACGGCCGACAAGCAGCTATCAGCAGTGGAGTACCACATGTAGTAGCTAGTGAACGGTCGGTAGACCGATGGAAACGGGCAGGCCATTTTTACATCGATCGCTACCTGGCTCGTCGAACACAAGCCATCATAGTTCCCAGCAAAGGCGTGCGAGACTTCTATGTCCAACACCACCTGTCGCCAAATCTGTTCCGCGTGATTGCGAATGGAATCGACACGGATGTTTCGACAGAATTAGTTCCTCGAAAAGAAATACTTTCAGGGACAGACATTCCAGAAAAATCTCGGCTGATCGGTGTCGTCGCTCGACTGTGGCCTCAAAAGAAGCTCAAAGACGCAATCTGGGCCGGAGAACTGTTGAGCGCCGTCCACGACGACATTCACGTAGTGGTATTGGGTGATGGCCCCGAACGTTGGCGGTTGGAACGATTTAGTCGCCAAGTCCACCCAGAGGGACGCATTCATTTTCTAGGACACCGCGAGGATGCTGACAAGTTCATTCCACATTTTGAATGTCTGTGGCTAACGAGTGCCTACGAAGGACTTCCCAACTCAATCATGGAAGCGATGGCCGCCGCCATTCCCGTTGTCGCAACAGACATCCCGGGCAACCGCGACCTGATCATTCCAGGTCAAACTGGCTATCTGGTTCCGGTTGGTGATCGCGCTAGCATCGCCCGGCAAACGAACCGATTACTCCAGGACGAAACGTTGCGAAAGGAGATGGGGCAAGCGGGACGCCAAAACATTCGAGAGCACTTCTCGCTAACCCAAATGGTCCAACAGTACGATGATTTCTATCAACAGTTGCTCGACAATGAAAGTTAGGCCTCCATGGCACTTGGATTCAGCAGTTTTCCCTGCTGGGGACCGGACATGACAGCGTTTTGGAAAGGTGGACCTTCTTGTCGCCGTGATGGCTGACAAGGAGCGCAGCGCGCTCTCCAGCATACGGTTAAAGATCGGTTTGACTCATTTTTAAGAATGGCCTTGATTTCCTTTAGGTAAACACAAAATGTGCGGTATTACTGGTGCGATCTGGACCGACCCCCAGCAAGCCATCGAAAGCAGCTTGTTGGATCGCATGACAGACGTGCTGACACATCGAGGGCCGGATGATCGGGGGACTTACTTGAGCCCCTACCAGCAGCGACCACCCTATCAAGCACAACCTGGAGTCGCATTAGGACATCGCCGCTTGTCCATTATTGACGTCACGGGTGGCAAACAGCCCATGCCCAATGAAGACGAAACAGTCTGGGTCGTCTTTAACGGCGAAATCTATAACTACCCGCAGCTGCGCCAACGTCTGGAAGGAGCTGGCCACGACTTGCGCACAGAAAGTGATACTGAAGTCATCGTTCACTTGTACGAAGACATTGGAGTCGAATGCTTGCAACACCTCAACGGCATGTTCGCATTGGCGATATGGGATGCTCCTCGACGGCGCTTGGTTTTGGCTCGTGACCGCCTGGGCCAGAAACCTCTTGTGTACTGTTTACAACCTGGTCGCTTATTGTTCGCTAGCGAATTGAAAAGCTTATTGCAAGTTCCCGGAGTGTCACGTGATTTGGATCTCAGTGCGATTGACGATTACTTGACTTTTCAATATGTGCCACATCCCAAAACCATCTTCAGTGAAATTCGCAAACTCCCGCCAGCTCATTATGCAGTGTTGGAAGATGGGACTTTTGATATTCAATCCTATTGGGATCCAGATTTCAGCCGCCAAGTCGACTTGCCGATCGAAGAATACATCGAGCAACTTCAGGCCACCATACAGTCATCCGTTGAGCTCCGCATGCGCAGCGACGTACCTCTTGGCACGTTTCTCTCTGGAGGAATGGACTCGTCGATTGTGGCCGCGTGCATGAAGCGTGCCAAGAACTCCTCGATCCAAACCTTTTCGGTTGGCTTTCCGGTCGCCCAATATGACGAAACAAGCTACGCGCGACTAGTTGCTGATCACCTAAAAACAGACCATCGAGAGTTCAAAGTCGTCCCCGATTGTGTTGACATTGTTTCCAAACTTGTCTGGAATTTTGACGAACCATTTGGCGACAGTTCTGCTATCCCGACTTGGTATCTTTCAGAGTGGACTCGGCAGCACGTAACGGTAGCTTTGACGGGTGACGGTGGAGACGAGCTATTCGCTGGCTACGACCGATATCAGGCTGTGCGATGGGGTCAGCGGTTCGACTCGCTTCCCTATGCTTTGCGGGTGTTGTTGGCGAATAGGCTTTGGCAAAAAATTCCCGCCAGCGGTCGTCAAAAATCTGCGTCTCGCATGTTCCAGAGATTCATCAGTGCCTTGCGGTTGCCGCCGATGCGACGATACATGGAATGGATTGAGATCTTTCACGAAGCACAACGAGCAGAATTGTACACGGAGGATTTCTTACGGCAGTTACCCCCCAGCGACCCTGCCAGTTTTTTGTCTGCGGCATGGCGCCGCGCAGGCAACCGAGATGACGTAACTCGAGCTTCCCTGGGGGACGTGACCACATACTTGCCCTGTGACTTGTTGACGAAAGTCGATATCGCATCAATGGCCCATGGGCTGGAATGCCGACAACCGCTGTTGGATCACCGAGTGGTCGAGTTAGCCGCTCAAATACCGGTCCAACACAAACTAGGTCGCCGCTGCGGGAAACGCATTCTGTGGAAAGCCCATCAACACATGCTACCCAAAGACATTGGTACCCGGTCGAAAATGGGCTTTGGCGTACCGTTGGGACATTGGTTCCGCCACGAGCTCCGTGACATGCTGCACGACACCCTGCTAGGATCCCCACGTCGAACCGACTTCATCCTGGATGGCCGTGCCATTGCCAAACTGGTCCAAGAGCACCAAGACCAGGTCTTTGATCATGGAGCTCGACTGTGGGCTTTGCTCGTACTCGAATTGTGGATGCAAGAATGGGCGTGAAACCCACCGCTGCATGCATTACTAGCAGAAGGCTGCTTCGCAATTCGTAGCTTGCCACCTCGGCTGTTGGGATACGCCAGAGAGACGAGCCAATTTGTGATCCGACACACACGGTCCGAACCACGCCCTGAACTGGGCTAGCACCCAATTCGCGAACGACTCTTGAACCAGCCAAAGATAGTTTGGTACAAGCTCCAAGATTGGTTTTTTGTCAGTTGATTTCCCGGCAAAGTCCATGTACAAGCTCTGGTCGGGTGGTTCCTGACATCCAACCGACACACCCTCATCACGCGACATGACCCTGGATTCCCAATCCCGGCCATGCGCAACATTCACCATGAAGACATGATCTCACGAGTCACGTTTTGCGTTCCACTGCTCGCTGCCCTCATGTGGTCGGCGGCTGCGCAATACGTGCGGGCGAACGACGAGCTTCGTCGGCTTCCGCCCGTGTCGGCTCTACGTTCCGGACTTGACTCGGACGACCCTCCTCCGATTCCCCTCGCGGAACGGTTCCAACCCTCTTTGGAAAATGCCGAGCGAGCCGCTGCCGCTGCCGCAACCTCCGTCATCGAGCAAAACAAGCCCGACGAATCGGACAGCGATGAGGACGACGACGTAGCCAAAATGATTGTCCAAGAAGTGACTGACGACATGGAATTGATCGAACAACAATCAACGTCAGGCTGGTATTATCCGCGAATTATGAAACCGTCCGAAATCTGGGAAGGTGGCGTCGAACTTGGTGTCAATGGAGCCCAAGGAAATAACAATACCCTTTCGCTAACAGCGGGCGCCAATGCAAAACGCACCGAAGGACCTACTGAACTGTCGTGGGATTTGAAGTATCTCAAAGCGCAAAACGAATCCGTCGAGACGCAACACAATGCCCTGATGGGACTCGACTATTCCTACGACTTCGTCGAATCGTGCTATAGCTGGTTCGTCAAATTCTTTGGGGAATATGATGAATTCAAGGCGTTTGACTTGCGTCTCTCCCTGAATAGTGGTGCCGGCTTTGACTTCATCAAAACAGACACCACGCAGTTGACCGGGCGATTCGGCGCCGGATGGTCCCGTGAGTACAACGGCCCGGACGATCGATATGTGCCAGAAGCAACGTTTGGTGCCCACTTTGAGTGCGAGCTGTTGGAACGGCAAAAGATCGTGTTCGACGCGCGGTACCTGCCCGAATGGTCAGAATTTGCCAATTTCCGCATGATTAACGACGCCCATTGGAAAATCTTGCTGCACGAAGAATCCGATCTTCACCTGAAAATCGGTATTGTCGATCGTTACGATAGTACGCCAAATGGGGCCGAAGCCAACGATCTGACCTACTCACTCTTACTTCTCTGGAAGATCTGACGGCCCGGCCAAAAAAAGGATCATTTTCGCTTGAATCCCCCTTTCGCTGGTCTCAGACCAGGCGTAGAATCACAAGATTCATAATCCAAACAAATAATTGTTTTATCAATGGCCAATTGTCATGCCTAAGCAAAAGACTCACAAAGGTACTAAAAAGCGATTTCGCCTGACGGCGAAGGGAAAAGCCAAGCATCGTCAGACAGGAACGAGCCACTTGGCCGCCCGCATGGACCAAAAGCGCAAGCGCAACTTACGCGGGACGACGACTGTATCCAAAACGATGGAAAAATCGATCCGCGAAGCCTTAGCTGGCAACAGTTACTAATTCAGTTTGGTTCATATCGTTTTTATATTTGACAGATAGCGCATACGGGCAAGCAAACGCTTCTCGACTGAGAAGGGCCTTGTTATGCGAACGGTGATGGGAAAGTTACCATGAGAACGACTAAAGGTGCAGCGCGCAATAAAGCCAAGCGCCGCCTGTTTCGTAAAGTCAAAGGTTATCGTGGTGGTCGAGGAAATTTGCTTCGCACTGCCAAAGAAACTCTTATTCGCTCTGGCCAGTTTGCCTTTCGCGATCGACGCGTTCGCAAACGCGAGTTTCGCAAACTGTGGATCATTCGTATCAATGCTGCCGTTCGTGAGCGGGACATGCGATACAGCACTTTTATCCACGGCTTGCAAAAGGCCAACATCGAGCTGGATCGCAAAACACTTGCCGAGCTGGCGGTTCATGATCCGGCTGCCTTCGATGCCGTCGTCAATCAGGCTAAAGAAGCTCTGGCTGCGTAGACCGTTGCCCGGTTTGGCGGTTACGCCCTCGGAGCATGGTCATTCGTATGCAGCTTTCCGAGTTCCAACAACAGCTCGACGCGCTTGTCCAGTCCGCTCAAACGGACTTGGACCAAGCTCTTGATGCAGACTCGCTGGAAGCTGCGCGCGTGGAGTACGTGGGGGCACGTAACGGCAAGCTGAAATCGTTACAGAAGCTCCTCGGTAAGCTCGACAAGGCCGACAAACCAGCCGGCGGAAAGTCGTTTAACCAAACGAAACAACAAGTCGAGGCTGCATTCGAAGTCAGTGCCAAGCGGCTCCAGCAAGCAGGTACGGTGTCCGGCCAGCTAGAAACCTTTGACCCCACGATCCCTGGACCGCGTCCTCGCCTGGGCCACCTGCATCCCATCACACAAACTATCGAAGAACTCAAAGACATCATGGCTCGTCTGGGATTCTCTGTGGCGGAGGGACCCGAGGTCGAAGATGAGTGGCACAACTTTGAGGCGCTCAACATTCCCTTGTCGCATCCCGCCCGCGATCCGCTCGACAATTTCTATCTGTCGGTAGGAAAAACTGTCACTGACCAGACAATGCTGATGCGCAGTCAGACGAGTACGGTACAGATTCGCGTCATGGAGCAAAATCCACCACCCATTCGCATCATTTCGTTGGGTCGAGTCTACCGGCCTGACACGCCCGATGCGACACATTTACCCATGTTTCATCAAATCGAAGGTCTGCTGATCGACCGAAAGGTCACCATGGCCGACCTCAAATCGGTTTTGCGCATGTTCGCCAGTAGTTACCTGGGGACCGACGTTCACGTTCGTTTTCGGCCTTCCTTCTTCCCGTTTACCGAACCAAGTGTCGAAGTCGACATGAGTTGGCAAGACAGCTGGCTCGAAATGGGCGGAGCGGGCATGGTTGACCCTGCTGTTTTGAAAGCCGTCGGCTACGATCCGGACGAAGTATCCGGTTTCGCTTTTGGGCTGGGAATTGAACGACTCTGTGCCCGTCGTCACGGGATTGATGACATTCGCGAGATCTACAAAAACGACGTGCGGTTTTTGCATCAATTCTAGAAGTCGATTCGATGGCCTGAACTGCTTTCCCATGCCGGCTGAACAAGTGAATCCATTTTCTGGCTACTCCTTCTAAAACAAAGTATCCACCATGCTCGTCTCCTGGAATTGGCTCAAAGAATACGTTGCTCTGAACATGGATGCCGATGAGTTCGCACAGCGATTAACCATGGCAGGTTTGAATCATGAAGGCACCCGCGCAGTCGGTCAAGACTTGGCGATTGATTTGGAAGTAACCAGCAACCGTCCCGATTGCCTGGGCCACATCGGTGTAGCTCGCGAAGCATCGGTACTGTTTCAAACACCATTACAATTGCCACCCGGACAACCGCGTGAACAAGGCACACCCGTGTCCGAATTGACCAACATCTCCTTGGAGTGCCCCGATACGTGTTACCGCTACACGGCCCGCATTATTCGAGGAATTAAAGTGGGTCCCAGTCCTGACTGGTTGACCAATCGCCTGCAAACGATTGGCATTGCCGTCATTAACAATATCGTCGACATCACAAACTACGTGTGCATGGAGACCGGACAGCCGCTGCACGCGTTTGATTTATCCCTACTCGATGATCAACGTATTGTGGTTCGGCAGGCGCGGCCCGACGAACCATTCGAAGCGATCAACCATCGCGATTACGCACTGGACCCAAGCATGTGTGTTATCGCCGATGCCAAACGCGCCGTGGCTCTGGGAGGCGTGATGGGAGGGAGTCCGTCAGAAGTCAACGATCAAACGGTAGATCTGTTGATTGAAGCCGCTGAGTTTTCACCCATATCCATTCGCAGTACTGCCAGAAAACTGAACCTACACAGTCCTTCCTCCTACCGTTTTGAGCGAGGCGTCGATCCTCATGGTGTCGACTGGGCCAGCCGACGTTGTTGTGAATTGATCCTCGATCTGGCAGGGGGTGAATTGGCACCGGGAGTTATCGATGTCGGACGTCGCCCCCCCGACCGAGATCCCATTCCCCTTCGCTGGGATCAACTTTCCAGGATTCTGGGGATCGAAATTGATAACCAGACCGTAGAAGACATCCTGCAATCTTTGGGCAATCAACCTACACGCCAAGACAGTCAGGCACTGGAAGTGATTCCTCCTACCTGGCGCAATGATCTGACACGTGAAATTGACCTGATCGAAGAAGTTGCCCGTATCCATGGCTACGACAAAATTCCGGAGGATGCCCGAGTTCCCATGGTGCCTTCGCACCGCTCCGATGCCGATCGTGTGCTGGCAATGGTGCGCCGAGTTCTCATAGGGTCCGGCTTCGATGAAGCCATGACGTACAGTGTTGTCTCCGCAGAGGATGCGGCAGCTTTCAGCCCGTGGTCATCGGCCGCTCCACTGCAAACAAGTACGCCCATGCTTCAAGGAGCCAATTGCTTGCGCCGCAGCCTGGCTCCCAGTCTGCTCGCTGCACGGCGAGTCAACGAATCGCTGGCAAACCCACATGTCGAGTTGTTCGAAACGGCACGTATTTACTTGCCAGACAATGACAACCTACCGCAGGAAGAACTCATGCTGGCGATCACCAGTGGCTCCGATTTTCTCACGCTTAAAGGGGTCGTGGAAGAATTGGTCGCTACCATACAACCAAACGCTACCTTGCAGATTCATGACACTTCGCATGACCTGCTAGATGCAGCGCGTTGTGCCGAGTTGAGAATCGACGGAGAACTTGCCGGTTATATGGGCGAAGTCAGCCAGTCTGGACGCAAACAATTTTCGTTGCGAAGACCAGCCAGCATTGCAGAAATTCGTTTTACGGTACTGGAAAAAATTACCAATCTCAAACGCCAACACTGCACGCAAAGCCCCTATCCGGCCGTGACCCGCGACCTAAATTTAGTGGTGAAAGAAAGCATACGTTGGTCTCAAATCGAGGAAACCGTACGCACAGCTGCTGGTGACTTCCTGGAAGATATCCATTTCCACGAACCTTACCGTGATCCCGAAAAGGATGGGCCAGGCACCAAACGTCTGCTCTTCTCTGTCACGTTTCGCTCCACCGAGCGTACGCTTACGGGAGAGGAAATCGACAAGCAACGCGAACAGATCATAGCGGACTGCCACGATCGATGCGGCGCTAACCTGATCGATTAGTGCCAGAGAGCTTGCGACGACCGCTAGAACTTTGCTTCACAGCGCAACACGTTATCTTGAGCAAAATTGTGCGTGAGATAAGTAGCTTGAGCCGCGGCCCGAACAATTTCACCTGACAAACCCAACACTGCTTCCAGGGCCTCCTTCATCCAACCTTGGGGAGGGTCTGTGGTCGGTTTCTTCAACCTCCAAGAGAGGACTCTTCAGAGGATTTCCTGGCTAACTTTCAACGCAGTCTCTTGTTTATTCAGTCAAACGAAACCCGGCGTGCAGGCTGTTTATGGCGCACCGCAGTGGTCGCGGAGCGACGACCGCATGAAGATCTTTTTCGCACAAGCAACTCTGAAAATAGGCGTGAGCGAAAAAAGACAACTCGCCAGGAAACACTTCACATGCCACCCATTCGTCGAGTCCGTTGATTCAAACGTCGCGACACACATGCACACTCGGAATCACGATGCTATCAAAACTTGAGATCAACGAAGTACGGTCACTCGGTAAGATTGGTTGACACGAGATACAAATCGTACCGCCCCGCTCGTTCTGACATCATCACCAAACGTTGTCCGTCAGGATGCCAAGCCGGAAAATCGTCGCGTTCGGGATGATCTGTAATCCGCGTGACGTTCGACCCATCCACGCGCATGACATAGACTTCGTAGTTTCCATCGCGGTTACTGGTAAACGCAATTTGCTGGCCATCGGGTGAAAACCGTGGCCGTATATCTTGTGACGGATGGTTGGTGATCCGCCGGACTCCCGATCCATCTGCGTTGGCCAAATAGATCTCATAATTCCCATCTCGAGTCGAACCGAACAAAAGCTGTGCTCCATCGGGCGAAAAGCTAGGCCAGTTGTTGATCCCTGGACCATCTAGCAACGTCTTGAGGTCACCAGCAGCGGTGTTTACAGAAAAGATCTTTTGCCGGCCCTCTTCGCCCAAGCAATAAATGAGGCGTTTTCCATCTGGGGAAAAACAGGGGCTGCGAATGCCTGCAAATCCGCTCAAGGGTGGAATTTCGGTGTGCTGACCTCGTTGAGTGTCTCGGATCACCATCGCCACACTGGCAGCCGTACGACTTTGTAGGAATGCATAAAAGCGACCATTGCTGGAAAAGGCCGGCTCTAATTCGGAACGCGTTTCATCTTTGTGCAACGGCTGCGAGCTACCATCGGCCAGCGTGAGTCGCATTAATCGCAATTGTTCTGGCCGAGACAATACGACATAGACGATCTCCGTCCCGCGGCCAACAAAAACCGGATCCCGTTTGAACAAATGGTCCGTCGTCAATTGGACCGGTTCTGCAGCGCAGACAGCATCAGGCGCATGGCCGATTATCAGTCCGCTCAGGCCAGCGAAAAGGCAATAGGCAATGATTTCGGAATGAATATGAGCATTCAACAACGAACTATGTCTCACATCAATTCGGGAATAACATGCCCGCCGTCCAAGACGTTCATTTCCGTACGGGCTTGAGCATTGATCCCAGCTAATTCGGCAATGGTTGTCCCGACCATCAAGGGTGTGAAAGGCGTCGTGAGGGGATATTCTCCGAGTCGGTCGCTTTCACCAATGACCCGCCCTGGCTCAATTCCGGCTCCGGTCCATAACGAGAAGTAACATTGAGGCCAATGGTCGCGAGCCGCACGTTGATTAATTTTTGGCGTGCGACCAAACTCGCTCATAACCACCACCAACGTTGTATCGAGCAAGCCACGGTCGCGCAGCTCGTCGAGCAATACCGGCAAGGTTCGATCCAAAATTGGACAGTGCCGATCCATGAGTAATTCGAAATTCCAGATATGCGTATCCCATCCAAAATCGAAATTAGGCGTGATCGCTTCGACAGTCTCACTCCAGTTCAATTGAATATAGGGCACCTCGGCTTCGACAAGCCGTCGTGCCATCAAAGCACTCTGGCCAAAAGTTGTATGGCCGTAGGCGTCCCGAATGGTAGCTGGCTCCTGTGTCAAGTCGAAGGCGTTCCGCGCCTTGGGATTCGTGAGCATGCCGTAGGCACGTTGGTATTGCTGAGACCAATCCTCGATGCGCGTATTATCCAGAGTCCGCCGAGCTGCGTCGATCCGATCCTGCAATGACTGCCGATCGCTGATCCGATCCGGAGTCATATCTCCCAGCAACTTTAACGCCGGCAAATTGACGTTTCCGTCTTCCGAACAATTGACCAAAAAGGGATCGTAACCTTTGCCCAGCGTCCCGCCGCCCCAACCTTCGACAATGCGTGACGAATCACGGATGATTCCTCGACCGACAGCAATGAACGGCGGCAGATCTCTCTGAGAACCGCGATGCTTGGCGACAATGGAACCAAAATTCGGTTGGACAGGTCCAGGCTTCTCGTGAAAACCAGTCAACGCTACCGTACCGCCATCCGGATGTCCCGATTGCGTTGAAACGTGCGATCGAAGCAGCGTAAACTGATCGCTACGGCTGGCAAGAGTTGGTAGTAGATCAGTGAAACGAACACCTGGAGTGCGCGTGGCAATGGTAGAGAAAGGACCACGATATTCAACCGGAGCATCCGGTTTAGGGTCAAACGTGTCCAAGTGGCTGGGGGCTCCCCATAACCACACCAACAAGACGGTTTTGGCGCGCGGCGACTGCCTCGCGACCGCAGTTTGCCCTGGTGTAGGTAACCCCCAAGCTATCGGCAAGGAAGCACCGATCTTCAGAAACGAACGTCGAGTAACACCGGCACATGTTTTCGCTCGGAAGTCACCAATGTCAAACATGGTAATTTTCGCCTATCAAGACGATCCGCTGAGTTAAGCAGGAAACGCTGGTTGCGGTTACTGATCATTATACACGAAGTTTGGTGGTCCAGAGGAGGTCATCCCACTCAAGCCAAATCGTCAAACGCATGAGCTGCTTCACCCTCTCTTCGGGAGGGTCGGGAAGGGGTTGAATAATGATGTCCCGTGTAGGGGTGATGCGACTGCTAAAATGTGTGAGCCGATAACACTAGCACCTACGGCTCACGAGAATGAAGGTGCGCAGCACGAGACAAACCATGATTCTCATACACCAAGACGGAAAAGGCTGTTAACGCTTCGAGAATTGCGTGCCACGACGAGCGCCGTGCAAACCGTACTTTTTGCGCTCTTTCATACGTGAGTCACGGGTGATGAAACCACCCTCACGCATGACCGGGTAAAGCTCTTCGTCGTACGCAGCCAATGCCCGAGCGATTCCCATGCGGCAAGCACCCGACTGGCCAGTCGGGCCACCACCCGTCACACGAATCAATACATCTAATTCGCCGAGTTTTCCAGAGCTTTCCAACGGAGCTACGACCGCTTTGCGGTCCTGCTCGTTACAGAAATATTCGTTTAGCTCGCGTTTGTTGATTAAGATCTTGCCATCACCAGGTCGAATGCGTACCCGGGCAATCGAAGACTTCCGTCGGCCTGTACCCAAAATGTCGCCCGTATTTTTATCTTTTTTGACTCGGATCATGTTTCAAATTCCAGCAACAAAAAAAGAATGTTTTTCTCGGAAGGTTAAGTTGGCGATGATCCTGGGATCAACGATTCTTCGGCCAATAATCAACTAACACAGCAACACACTCAAGCAGTAACTCGCTCGCGAGGTTGAGGGTTTTGCGCCTGATGAGGATGCTCGGCACCCGTATAAATCTTCAACTTGCTCAACATTTGTCGGCCTAGTTTATTCTTGGGCAACATCCGTCGGACAGCGTCTCGGATGATGCGATCCGGGCGACGTTCTAATCGTTTCTCTGCTGTTTCCGATTTCTGTCCAGGATAACCCGTGTACCAGGTATAGGTCTTTTGCTCCCATTTTCTCCCGGTCAGCTTGACTTTCTCCGCATTTACCACCACCACAAAATCGCCTGTGTCCACGTGCGGGGTGTAACTTGGCTGGTGTTTGCCCATTAAAACAACAGCAATGTCACTGGCCATTCGACCCAAAACTTGGTTGTCGGCATCTACCAACCACCAACTAGGGTCAACATCCGCCGCCTTGGCCATGTAAGTTTTCATTTTGTATTCCACCCTGCAAACGGCACAAATCGATCGAATCCCTCGCCAGCAATTTGCGTAGGGAAAATTCTTGAAAACTCATAATTTATCGAGAATCGGCTGTCAGGACAAGGTCATGGTCGCCTAAAAAAGCCAAAGAAATCCCCTCCATGCGGCTCCAAATCGCCAGCGATCGGTATAACCAGGGTGGCAGATCAAGCTGGTACATAACGTACATCTATGCAAAAATCGCCACTTTATCACCCGATCCCTGCGGGAACCTTTCCACGCCCCTTACTTTGAAGTGGAACTTCGTATAGACCAAAAAACTGTAGGCCGGATCCTCGCCGTGACCCTGTATTGAGTCAGTTGTCACAGCATCAACGCCTTACCAATCCAGATATTAGATATTCAGGCTAAGCAATTCATGCGTATAGCAGCCTTTCGAGAAACATTCCCTGGCGAAGACCGTGTCGCATTGGCACCGATGTCGGTGGGCCAATTGTGCCGGCTTGGTTGTGAAGTGCTGATCGAGCAAGACGCTGGCCTCGCTTCCGGGTACACGAATGACGAATACCGCGAGAAGGGAGCTTCCTTGGTGACACGCGAGGAAGCCTTGTCCGCAGACATCCTTACCCAGGTGCGTTGTTTGGGAATGAATCCCGAGCACGGTCAGGTCGACCTGACTGGGATGCGCCAAGGTCAAGTTGTGCTAGGAATGTGTGACCCGCTGGGAAATGCCACAGCCATCCAGCAATTGGCGGAACGGGGGATTACGCTATTGGCGTTGGAGTTAATCCCTCGGATCACGCGCGCCCAAAGCATGGATGTCTTGTCGTCAATGGCAACGGTCGCCGGATATCGTGCAGTGCTGCTGGCTGCCACTCATCTACCTCGGATGTTCCCCCTACTGATGACAGCAGCGGGAACGGTCACCCCGGCCCGCGTGTTGGTCATCGGGGCAGGTGTCGCCGGCTTGCAAGCGATCGCGACAGCCAAACGCCTGGGTGCCAAAGTCCAATCTTACGATGTACGCCCCGCAGTGCGTGAACAAGTCGAAAGTTTGGGTGCGCGTTTCGTTGAACTTGACCTGGACTCCGAAGCGACTGAGGACAAAGGAGGCTACGCCAAAGCTTTGGGAGATGAGTTCTATCGTCGACAGCGAGAGTTGATGGCCGACGTGGTGGCACAATGCGACGTCGTGATTTCCACAGCAGCAATCCCCGGACGGACTTCACCTTTACTCGTTACCGAAGCTGCCGTACAACGCATGGCCGGTGGATCAGTCATCGTGGACTTGGCCGCTGAACGTGGCGGCAACTGTGAATTGACTCAAGCGGACCAGACTGTCGTACAACACGGTGTCACCATTTTGGGACCCACCAATTTGGCCGCAGAGGTTCCTTATCATGCGAGTCAAATGTACTCGCAGAATGTAACCACTTTACTGAAGCACATTACATCGGAGGGAGAATTGACCCTTGATTTCGAAGACGAGATCGTGCGTGAAACCACGGTCGCTCGAGAGGGTGAAGTCATCCATCCACGCATCCGCGATCTTCTCAACTTGGAACCTATCGAAACGGGATAGCGATACGCTTTCGCACATACTTTAGGAGTCATTGGTTTGCCCATTCGTTTCGCTATCTCGGTATGGATCCTATTGCTGCTATTTGGCTCGTTGATGGGTCGAGAAGCTCCGCAAATCCACGACGCCGAAAAGGACAGCAGCTTCGCAGTCGCTTTGCTCGACGAGGCGCCCGACGCCAAGTCATCCACCGAAGAAACCACTGCAGGCACCGCATTGGCCGTGCCAGAATTCTCTCGCCAGGATGCCCTCATCGCCGGTTTGACGATCTTTGTATTAGCCGTTTTCCTAGGATTCGAAGTCATCACCAAAGTACCCCCCACTTTACACACACCCCTGATGTCTGGCTCTAATGCGATCAGCGGCATCACGGTGGTGGGGGCCCTTCTGGCAGCTGGCGAAAACCCGAGTCTGGCCACCTATCTCGGTGGGCTGGCACTGGTATTGGCCACGATCAATGCCGTCGGGGGCTTCATGGTGACAGGCCGCATGTTGTCCATGTTTCAACGAAAAAACTAGTGTTCAGGGAAGGAACAATCACCATCTGGAACGTTTTACGTAGGCCGAACCGAGATCACGTCAGTCGTTGTACGGGCAGTGCAAAGGCTTTGAAAAAACGATTAACACCCCCATTCCAATTCAGATAAAGACAACAACCGTTCCTGGCAGTCACGTAGTCTCAGACGCAGACATTCAACCTCAGTCATCAGCAACATGAAAAGCCAACCGTAGCGTGGAAACTAAAGCCGTCATCCAAATCGCCTATGTAATCGCCGCCGCACTCTTTGTGTTGGGCTTAAAACTGATGTCACATCCGCGCAATGCAGTGCGTGGAAACCAACTGGGTGCGGCAGGCATGCTGCTGGCCATCATCGTCACGCTGTGGCATATCGATGGAGCCGGATGGTGGGTAATCCTGGTCGGATTGGCCGTCGGCAGTTTGGTCGGAGCGATCTTGGCGATCCGTATTCAGATGACGGCGATGCCACAATTGGTGGCACTCTTCAATGGGTTTGGCGGCGGAGCGTCCGTACTGGTAGCCTTTGCAGAATTGTTGCGTATGGATCCGATTGAAACGCCACCCGATGTTCTAACGGCCACGGGGTTAACCGCCCTCATCGGCGCCGTCACGTTTTGGGGCAGCCTGGTGGCGTTCGGCAAGCTACAAGAATTAAGCATCTTCAAGCGTGCCTGGAGTGTGCCCGGCCAACAGATTGTGAATGCGATACTTGCCCTGATTGCCATCGGCTTGATGATCGGATTGGTGAATGCGGGTAGTAACACATCGTCTGTCTCGCTGTACCTGGCGATTGTCCTGATCACGTCGGTGCTGGGAGTACTCCTGGTGCTTCCCATCGGTGGTGCGGACATGCCAGTCGTCATCGCCTTACTGAATTCCTATTCTGGTCTGGCAGCTGCAGCCACTGGGTTCGTGATTAACAATAATGTGTTGATCATCGCCGGTTCGCTCGTCGGTGCGTCCGGCCTGATTCTGACCAAGATCATGTGTAAGGCCATGAATCGGTCGTTGGTCAATGTCTTGTTTGGTGTCATGGAAGCCGGGTCCAGCGTGGTTGACGACGAAGTCTATGCCCGTGTGCGCAGCACCAGTGCGGATGACGTCGCCATGATCCTGGAGACAGCCAACCGAGTGGTCTTCGTCCCAGGCTATGGCATGGCGGTAGCCCAGGCACAGCACGCGGTGCGTGAGTTGGCCGACAATCTCTCGGCGAACCAGACTACCGTCGAGTATGCCATCCATCCGGTGGCGGGACGTATGCCCGGACACATGAATGTGCTACTGGCCGAAGCGGATGTACCCTACGATCAACTGATCGAAATGGACCGAATCAATCCCACCATGCAGCAGGTAGACGTCGCCATCGTTTTGGGTGCCAACGATGTGGTAAACCCGGTCGCTCGCACCGATCCCGACAGCCCCATCGCCGGAATGCCCATCATCGACGTCGACAAGGCTCGGACCGTGATCGTGATCAAAAGAAGCCTGAGTCCTGGTTTTGCTGGCATTCCCAATCCTCTCTTTGCCGCCGACAACACGCTGATGTTGTTCGGCGATGGCAAGCAGGCCATGCTGGATGTCGTGGCAGCGATCAAAGAAAACCAGTAGCAGCTGGGTGTGCCGTTCAAGGGGCACACCGATCCGCGGCAGCTTCAAGGTTGATTGCTGTTCTTCGCCCACCTTAGGATGACTGTCGCGTCCGACTCTGCCGGCGGATGGAAAGAACTATTTCGTCTAACACCACCTGCATCCGCTACGCCTTGCATAACCGGCAATCTCAAGCCTCACCTCTGCCTAAAATTTGGCCAATCATTTGACATGCCAGCACTTCGACGACGATGTCAAGAAATAACGGTCAGTAAGGATACAAATCGGGCGCAGTGTTTAGCAACTGGCGAAACATTCATGGCAAGTTCAACTTTAACGAAACCAAAATATCGTCTCCGTCTGCACTCGGAGGAAGTTCTAGTGGGCACCCATGCCGCTTTGACATCGGAGAGCGAGGCAGAGCAGGGACCCGAGAGACGGTCGGAAGCGGGAACGGTCATTTCGTCAGATAGGACTGACTCTGCCACAGCGGTCAAACGCAGTGCTCGGCGTCCACGCAAACATAAACCTCGTCGTCAATCAGCGCCGCGGACAGTTGCACGACGCACACCGACCACCGTGGATCAGTGGCAAACCGCCGAAGCACTTCGGCGGGATCAGTTGAGTCGCTTGCCACTGGACGTACCCGGCTGGGACATTTGGGGACAATTGTCGGACAGTGATTTGGTAATGACACATGGTGGCCTGTTTAACTGGTCGCTCCAGGACGATGGAAAAGTCAACCTGACGGCCGGCTCGATGTGCAGCACCGGACTGGCAGCTGGTCTGGCATCAACATCCCTGCTGGCCGCCTTGCGAGCCCATAGTGCATACCACCACACTGTAGATTCTCTGGTGTCTCAACTCAGCAACGACCTTTGGAGAAGCTCCACAGGCGATCAACATGCAAACTTGTTGCACGGAGTGCTCGATCCGCTCACGGGAATCCTGAAATTTAGTCTAGCGGGATCAGCCATGATCGGGCTTCGGCGAGCCTCCAAAATGGAACCCCTGCAGTTCTCAGGTTCCTCCGCTCTCGGGCACAATGCAGATGCAACATTTGAACGGCACGAGCTACGGCTACGATCGGGCGATACGTTACTGATTGTCGTGGCTGCTAGACCGATTGAGTTTTCGTTGACCAGTCTTAAAGATTATTGGCCCCTAGGTGGCTCATCGGCTCGACCGTCGTCACGCACACTGTTAGAGACGCTGAGCGGCAATTTTCGTACCCAGCAAATGCCACTCAGCAGCCTGCTTGCGATACGCTTTACCAGCCCTTGACGCTTTTGGTCGATCCCCTAGACTGGACACGATTCAACTGTAGAGGGCTCGTGGCGAAATTGGCAGACGCGCTAGGTTGAGGGCCTAGTGGGAGTTAAATCCCGTGCTGGTTCGAATCCAGTCGAGCCCACTGATAACAAAGGACTTACGGCAATCGGCCTTGAGTCCTTTTTTGATGCGCGCTACATGCGCGTCCTCGATGCGCCTTCAAACTGAGAGGCGCATAGGCTAACCAGCACAACTGGCACGTTTCCCACCGTCTCCAGCCGGTTCGCCAATTAGGATCGTCCCGTGATGCCGATCGTCGATTTCCGTCCCATTGGCGGTGAAAGCCTGAAATCCTTAGCACCCTGGTGGCCGCGTACGCGGAAGTTGGAGAAACGAATCAGGCCATTGCGCAGTTAGAGAAAGCCATCGAACTGGCGGCCTCCCACAACCAGCAACGACTCGTTCTTTCTCTGCAAGAACAGTAGCGGCAATATCAAACCAGTAGATCTGACGAATAGGTTGTGTCGTCGATGGTTACAGCTTTCTTCATTGTAGGTCGGGTCTCCACGGCTTTAAGGGTGTCATTTTGCTGCGAATAGAGTAGGAGCGAAAAGGAGGACGGGCAAGCGTGCCCGTCCTACGGAAATGTTTGGTTTTGCTAGTTTTCGCGCCGTTAAAACCCTACCCCAATAGACCCGTACTACAAAAGTGCGTTCAACATCAAAACGAGTTTGCTAGGGACACCACAACTCTCAATCCGCAAACGTGTTAAGAAAAAGATGGCCTGGTGGTTGGCCAGCAGAGTACTCGCTCGACGATCTGGGAGTCGACAACCTCGGCATTCAGCCGGATGTGTTTCACATGAACATCGAAGAGAGGTCCATCCCCGATGCCGTCCGCGCCACGGCGCCCCACATCTGGCACTTCCATCTGAACGAAACCAATCATTATAGCCCGGGACAGGACATGCCGATTACAAGGCGATCTTCCGCATCTTGAAAGGCATCGGCTACGACGGTTATCTGGCCAACTACTGTCCGCTGACCAAACAAGAGATCATCACGTTCGGCGACAAGAGCAA
>JAKVBZ010000058.1 GCA_022448645.1 Pirellulaceae bacterium | reverse complement strand
GCATCGTTTGCCAATCGAGCCGTCGTGGTGCCCAACGATGCCGACGAGATTGTCAAAGTCATTCAGTTGTACAGCTGAAGTTCAACTGGCATCTGAAGAACAGATTTTAAAGATTCGGGTAGCTCGAGAAATAAGAAAGCAGAGATGTCTACAATTCCAATTGCGATAAATGGCGCGGCCGGACGGATGGGGCGCCGGTTGGTTGCTTTAGGTCACGAAGACCCACAACTTACTATTTCTGCTGCGGTGGAAAACGAAGGGCATCCCGACCTAGGAAAGGACGCTGGCGGACTCGCCGGAGTGGGAGAAATCGGTGTTCGGCTGGCAAGTACGCTCGATGCAGAAGTTCAGGCGGTCATTGATTTTTCTGTGCCGGCCGGTGCCGAAGCTATTACCAGGAAATGCTCCGAACGTGGTTTGCCTCTGGTGATGGCGACGACCGGATTAAGTGATGACCAGCAGGCCCAAATCGCGGAGGCCAGTGCTACCATACCCATTGTATGGGCTCCTAATATGAGTCTGGCGGTGAACCTGACGATGCAGCTGTCAGCGATCGCCGCCAAGGCATTGCAGGGTCAAGCTACAGGGGCCGACGTGGAAATCATTGAGCGGCATCATCGCTTCAAGGAGGATGCCCCTAGCGGCACAGCGCTCCGATTTGGAGAAATCATTGCCGAACAGATGGGGCTGACTTCGGCAACTCATGGTCGTGAAGGAAGACCAGGTGTGCGTCCCCGAGACGAGATTGGTTACCATGCTGTCCGCGTCGGTGACAATCCAGGAGAGCATACTATTATTTTCGGTTTGTTGGGTGAAACAATCGAATTGCGAGTTGGATCGACCAGTCGCGATTGTTATGCCCAAGGTGCTTTGACTGCTGCCAAGTTTGTCGCGGGAAAGCCGCCAGGACAGTACTCGATGAACGACGTTTTAGGACTGGCGTAACCGACGAGTCTGTGACGCATGTGGGTTGCCGGTTCCTAGATGCAAGACTGTCCAGACCAAAACGAGAAACCTAGTGCATGAAATTTTCGGATTAGCCTGACTGTTCGATCATGGCCAAATGTGACGAAGGATATCTGTGCGAAGTTTGCGGCAAAGATGTCGGTAAGCTCACTGAAAGTGAACTCTATCTGAGATACGTCGTCGGGCAACTAGATCCCGAGACGTTACATACGGCCAGCGAAAGGCACCTTCGCTGTAACCCGGTTTTATCTCAATTTATCGTGGATGACGAATTCGTTCCCGTGACGGTCGACGGTGATTTCGATAAACGCGCTATGGATCCAGACTATGTGCGATCTCGGGAAGAGCTGTTGACTCGCGGTTGGCGGCGGTTAAAAGAAATCCTTGGACAGGGATTGCCGATTACCGATTATCCGCTGCCCGAGTTCCGACGCAACTGAAGGATGTCTGTCTCGTACTTGTTGGTCGGACCGAGCCATGTTTGAAGTTCAGAGTTGATGGTTCTAGGTAGGTTTGGTCTTTCACAAACCTTCAGCACCCTATGCCTTCGGCCTCGAGCGAGGATCAGCGGCCCCTATTGCCGCCTCGACAATAATTGATAAGAGCTTGGACCGGACTATGTCGCACCGTAGCGGCCAGCTTGATTGATGCGTGCGAATACATCGTTGAGTACCCAATGGAACAGGCAAAGGTGGATGCTCTCGACCATCCCCATGTCATTCAGGTCTACATGGAGGCCATCTTGGCTCATCGTTTTTAGCTTGCCGCCTTCATAACCAGTTAGCCCAAAAGTAGTGAGATCGTGACGATTCGCCCAGTCAACCGCCTCGAGAATATTCGGACTATTGCCCGATCCACTAATCGCGATGAGCACGTCACCGGCAGATCCGTAATTCATCAGCTGCTGTACAAAAATCTGGTCATAAGCCAAATCATTGCCCACGGCCATTAACCAACCTGCGTTGTCGGTCAGGCTGAGTACTTTCAAGCGTTTTTTGCTTTCGTCTCGCAGATCCGATTCTCTTAGTGTGCTCTTGCCTAGATCTTCTGCCATGTGGCTGGCCGTCGTCCCCGACCCACCGTTTCCGATGAGATAGACAAATTTTTCTTGTTCCCAAGCGCGGAAAATATGGTTGGCCCAACGGATCATGGCCTCTCGGTCGATTCGTTCGAGTTCGGCATTTAAGCGATCCATATACTGAAAACTGTCTAGCGAGGCACCAAGCATGTCTTTGAAACTTTCGGTTTAGAAGCTGTGAAAAAACAGGCCTTGATGCTACCAAACTCTCGGGCGGACGCAAGTCGTAGCTGGCTCGAGACGAGAATATGGGTGACTCGGAATTGCTTACACGCCAGACAATTTAGGATGGATTTCGAAAAGAACATTCTCAGTGTCGTGGCATTGGAAAACGTAAAGCTACGACTGCCAATCACTGTTCTCCTGCACCGTTCTTGTAGATAACGCACTGCTGAAACTGGTCGCGGCATCGCTGGCGTCAACTCGTGATGAGCTGTTGCGAATGAGGATTTAGGGAGACGCAAGGATACGAATCAAACCACAGAGTGTGAGTCGGACGTTCCTGAAACATTTCCCGTACAAGCTGAAAACGAAACATGCCAAGGGGTCGTTTCGGGAACCGCTCCCGATGCAAAATGTCGATTTTGTATCAGGTTTCCGCCTCTCCTGTCCTGCTCCAACAGCGAGTGTCGGCGTCGTTTCTCGTCTCGAGCGGATTGTGTCACTCGCACATGCATTGTCCCTGACCCGTTGCTACGATAGCTTTTCGGATTGAGGGCGGTACCACCAAGCGACCGGTGCAATCAGGACGGCAGTCAGCGCAAACATGTTACTTGAGTTGGCGCCTAAGGCGTTCAGGGCCAAGATCCCACCACTGTAAATGAGGCTGGCCAGCAGAATGGCCACCCAGTTAGCGAAGTTCATTGCGGCAATCATGCGGCCCTTTTGATCTGGTGGTGGACGCGATTGCAGGAAAACCTGAAGTGGTACTGCGAAGATACCAGCGAACATTCCGAGGAGGACGAGGACTAGTAGACTGCCATTTTTTCCGAGCCACTGGCCATGGGGCCCTCCTGGAATTGCCAGCAATCCGAGACAGACCAAGATGCCCCACAGTCCGTATCGTACCAGGCGAGATGAGAACTGACCTGCTGACAAGGTACCGGCCAAAAGGCAGCCTACGGTAATCCCAATGGCCATGCTGGCCACCAGCAGACTTGTCGTTCGTTCGTCTAATCCAAGCTGTTTTCCCAATGCGTTGACCGACATATGCACGAGGCCTCCCACCAGCCAGAACATGCATGACGCTAACAGTGCCGTCAGCAGTGGTTTGTCTTGCCATAGCAAGCGTCGCGATTCGGTCGGCAAGGCCAACGACTCAAGTTGAAACGAAAGTTGTGGGTTGGCTGCGGGGTTGCGACGGATCATCAGTGAAGTGCCGGTGCCCACCATCGCAATGATGACGCAAACCGCTGAGACCAGCCACAACTGATTTGCTGCAGGGACCTGGACCTTCAAAAAACCGGCGCAGGCAGTTCCCAGAATGATGGCCACGAAAGTTGTCATCAGTATGATTCCGTTTGCCTTGGGCAAATCAGACGGACGCAGCAACTCGGGCAGAATGCCATATTTTCCTGGACCAAAGAATGCGCTTTGCATTCCCATCAAGAACAATACGGCTAACGGACCGGCGAAACCGGTGTGGTTGTAAGCAAAAAATGCGAGCATTCCTAACAGCATGACGACGATCTCTGCCAATTTGCACAGCACAATCACCCGCTGTTTGCTGTACAGGTCCGAGAGATACCCGGCGAACCCAGAGAACAAAAGGAAAGGTAGGGCAAAGAGGGCCATCGCGTGGCCCTGTAAGTCGCCTGTTGCTTCGCCGGCTGTGGGTACAGAAAACACAGCCAGCAATAGAACCAATTGTTTGAACAGATTGTCGTTAAATGCTCCCAGGAACTGCGTGATCGTCATGGCCCAAAAAGACCGATCGCGCATCAAGGCTGGAAGTTCGTTAACGGCGGACATACTAAGGGCCGACTATCCGTCGTTACCAGCAGAAGGCAACATCACAAGCGGTTCGTCGGCGGCCATCTGTCGGATGTCTTCGGTGATCTTCATCGAACAGTATTTTGGCCCGCACATGCTACAAAAGTGTGCACTTTTGAATGTGTCTTGAGGCAGTGTTTGATCGTGGTAGCTTTGAGCCGTTTCGGGGTCCAATGACAAACGAAATTGTTCTTGCCAATCAAACTCAAACCGTGCTTTACTGAGTGCATCGTCTCGGTCCTGAGCTCCCGGACGTTGTCGAGCCAGGTCGGCAGCATGTGCCGCGATTTTGTATGCGATAACACCTTCTCGTACGTCGTCGTTGTCCGGAAGTCCTAAATGTTCTTTCGGAGTGACGTAGCACAGCATGGCCGCACCACTCCAGCCAGCTAACGCGGCGCCAATGGCGCTTGTGATGTGGTCGTAACCGGGGGCGATGTCGGTGACCAAGGGGCCGAGTACATAAAACGGGGCCCCGGAGCACACGTCGATCTGCTTGCGAATATTCATGTCGATCTGGTCCATGGGAACATGCCCAGGTCCCTCGACCATGACCTGTGTACCATTCTTCCAGCTGCGTTTTACCAATTCTCCTAGCACTTCCAATTCAGAAAATTGAGCGTCATCACTGGCATCTGCAATGGATCCGGGTCGCAGTCCATCCCCCAGGCTCCAAGTGACGTCGTATTGACGCATGATTTCACACAATGGATCGAAATGTGTGTAGAGTGGATTTTGCTTGCGATGTGCCATCATCCATTTGGCTATCAAGGATCCACCTCGGCTGACGATGCCGGTGACGCGATTCATGGTGAGGTGCAGATGTTCTAGCAACACACCACAGTGAATCGTCATGTAGTCGACCCCTTGCCGTGCTTGGTGTTCGACCATGTCTAGGAAATGCTGAGGTCGCATTTCTTCGATTTCGCCACCGAGCTCTTCGAGCATTTGGTAGATCGGTACGGTACCGATCGGTACCGTGGAGTGATCAATGATGGCTTGACGGATGTGATCAATGTCTTTGCCGGTGGAAAGGTCCATGACCGTATCGGCGCCATATTTGATAGAAGTTTGCAGCTTTTCCACTTCGCCCGACTCGTCACTGGTGACGGCCGAGTTACCAATGTTGGCGTTGATTTTACATTTGGTGGCAATACCAATGCCCATCGGCTCTAGACGCTTTGTCAAATGTACATTATTGGCAGGGATTACCAGGCGACCAGCAGCAACCTCGTCCCTGATAGTTTCGGCAGCCAAATCTTCTCGCTGCGCGACGAATGCCATTTCCTCCGTTACCAATCCAGCCTGGGCTTGTTCGTATTGAGTCTTCATTCTAGATCCGTCATCGAAATCGAGTGAAAAAGTGAACCGGTCCTGTCGGACGCGTCAATTGTAATCGTAGTGACCGGCAACACTTTGTCAATTGCGGGCTGACCTACGTTCTATGAAACGAGATGTGGCGCCAGCCAGCGTTCCGCTTCGGTCACCGAAATGCCTTTGCGAAGGGCATAATTTTCGAGCTGATCGTGCGTAATGCGGTCGACGGAAAAGTAGCGTGCTTCGGGATGTGCGAAATAAAATCCGCTGACGCTTGCTGCAGGGACCATGGCACAGCTTTCCGTCAATGAAATAGGTCCGTCGTCAGTCAACTGTAATAAATCGAAAAGTGTTCTTTTTTCCGAGTGGTCCGGGCAGGCAGGGTATCCTGGGGCGGGGCGGATGCCACGATATTTTTCGGCGATTAAATCCTCGCAGGACCACGTCTGTTTTTCTTCGTAACCCCATTGACGACGAATACGAGCGTGCAGCCATTCGGCAAACGCTTCGGCCAGCCGGTCCGCTAACGCTTTCGTCATGATCGAGTTGTAATCGTCATGGACACGATCAAACTCGGCGCACAGTTCGTCCGCACCAATTCCGGCCGTTAGTGCAAAGGCACCGACGTAGTCATCACGTCCGGAGTCGACCGGTGCCACGTAGTCTGCCAGGCAGCGAAATGTAGATTGACCTTGCCGCTCCCACTGTTGCCGAAGCATGGGGAACCGTGCGAGTATGTCCTGCCGCTGTTCGTCTTGGAAAAGAACGACATCATCCTCTTCTGCGGCGGCTGGCCAAATACCGTACGTTGCAAACGCTTGCAGCCGGTGTTCGGCAGCGATTCGGTTGAGCAATTCCTTAGCATGTTGCAGCAGTTCTCGGGCAGCAGCGCCAACGGTGTCGTCTTGCAGGATCTGGGGATACTTGCCTTTGAGTTCCCAGGTGAGGAAGAAAGGTGACCAATCGATATAAGGAATGATTTCTTCTAGCCTCACATCATCGATCACTTGCCGGCCCACAAAAGACGGACGATCGATGCGGATGGATGACCAGTCAGTCGGAACTCGACGTTTTTTTGCTTCCTGATAGGAAACGAGTTTGATCTGGCGTCTTTGCTCGTAAGAGTGAACTAGCATTTTTTGGGTTTGACGATTTTCATCGAGCAACGTTTGGCGGTGGTCCTGGTTCATGAGCCGGTTGACGACGCCAACGCTGCGCGAAGCATCTAGGACATGCAACGTTGGATGTTCGTAGCAAGGTGCTATTTTCACTGCCGTGTGTTTGGCGCTGGTGGTGGCACCGCCGATGAGTAAGGGTAACTCTAAAGACAGGCGTTGCATTTCACTGGCCACGTGTACCATCTCATCGAGACTTGGTGTGATCAAACCGGATAGCCCGATCATGTCGGCCGATTCGTCGATGGCAGTTTGGAGGATGTTTTCGCAAGGGACCATCACACCCAGATCGATGATGTGATAGTGATTGCAACGCAGAACGACCCCGACAATGTTCTTGCCGATGTCGTGGACGTCACCTTTGACGGTGGCCATGACGACGGTGCCACGAGCGGAAGGAGAGCCTGCATCTGCAGCAGACCTTTCTTCTTCCATGAACGGTTCCAGGTGAGCCACAGCTCGCTTCATGACACGGGCCGATTTTACGACTTGAGGAAGGAACATTTTGCCATCCCCGAATAGGTCTCCAACTACTGACATGCCTGACATCAAAGGGCCTTCGATGATTTTAAGGCAAGTGGGGTAGTCTGGGCTCTGGCGTGCCTCCTCGGTGTCTTCTTCAATGTACTTGTCGATGCCTTTGATCAAGGCGTGTTTCAGGCGTTCCGCGACCGGTTGGGACCGCCAGGCTTGATCTGCGACGGCCCGTTGTTGCTTGTTTGCTTTAACGGTTTCGGCGAATTCGATTAAACGATCGGTTGCATTTGGGTGACGGTTGAGCAGCACATCTTCGACTCGTTCGAGCAGATCGGCCGGGATCTCCTGGTAAACAGCTAGTTGCTCAGCATTGACGATGCCCATGTCTAGTCCGGCGCGGATGGCGTGGTACAGGAAGGCCGAATGCATCGCCTCTCGAACGATATCATTGCCGCGAAAGGAGAAGGAAATATTGCTGATTCCCCCAGAAACTTTGGCTCCCGGACACTCCTGTTTGATGCGTTGCGTCGCTTTGATGAAGTTCATCGCATAGTTGTCATGCTCGGCGATGCCGGTGGCGACGGTGAGGATATTCGGATCAAAGATGATGTCTTCCGGAGGGAAGCCGATGTTTTCGATCAGCAATGTGTAGGCTCGTCGGCAAATGCGAACCTTGTCTTCAGTTTCGGTGGCTTGTCCCTGTTCGTCGAATGCCATCACTACCACGGCGGTACCATACTGGCGCAAAAGTTTTGCCCGCCGTAAGAACTCCTCTTCACCGTCCTTCAAGCTGATGGAATTGACGACTGCTTTTCCTTGTACGCAACGCAGTCCGGCTTCGATGACCGACCAACGCGAACTGTCGATCATGATGGGGACGCGGCTAATGTCGGTTTCACCAGCAATCAGGTTCAGAAACCGAGTCATCGCCGCTTCACCGTCTAACAAAGCATCATCCATGTTAATGTCGATGATGCTGGCCCCTCCAGCGACCTGGCTGCGTGCGATTTCTACCGCTTCTTCATAGCGGTCTTCGCGAATCAAGCGAGCGAATTTGCGAGACCCGGTAACATTGGTCCGTTCACCGATCATGATGAAATTGCTGTCAGGTCGTAGCGTGAGCGCTTCTGTGCCGCTAAGCCGCGTGTAGGTTGGGATAGTGGGAAACTTTCTGGGGGTGTGGTTGCTGACGGCCTTGCGCATCGCTCGAATGTGATCCGGGGTCGTACCACAGCATCCACCCACGATGTTGACCCAACCTTGATCCGCGAAATCACCGATGATGGCTGCCATGTCTTTGGGACTGAGATCGTATTGTCCCATTTCATTCGGCAAACCCGCGTTTGGATGGCAGCTGATGAAAGTCGGTGCGATGTGAGACAATTCCTCAAGGTGAGGACGCATCAGGTCAGGGCCCAATGCGCAATTAATTCCCACACTTAATAGCGGAAAATGAGCAACGGAGTTCCAAAAGGCTTCCACATGCTGGCTGGAAACGAACGTCACTCCCGCTGCATTAAATGTCGCCGAGACCATCACGGGAACTTGGAATCCCAGGTCATCAAAGCACTGCTGGATGGCGAACAGGCAGGCTTTCAAATTGAGTGTGTCGATTGCCGTTTCCGGGAGCAAAAGGTCCACGCCAGCCGTTAGTAGCTCTTTCACCTGAACTCGATACGAAGCGACCATTTCCAGGAAAGTGGTACTACGTGCGGCCGCGTCATCGACGTCGGTAGAAATGGCCGTTTGTTTGGTGGTGGGGCCAATTGATCCGGCAATGAAACGGGAGCGTTTGTGGGCTGTGCTATCGAAACTGTCGATAGCTTCCCGAGCGCAGGTAACAGCCGCTCGGTTGATCTCTCCAACTAAATCAGCATCGAGCCCAAATTCTTGGAGTCCCAGAGTGCTGGAGCAAAACGTGTTAGTCTCCAGGATATCTGCCCCCGCTTCCAAATAGGCTTGATGGATCTGTGTGACAGAGGACGGCTGAGTTAAACAGAGGATATCAACGAAGTTGCTCAAGTCGTGCGAATGTTCCGCAAAACGTTCTCCGCACATCTGGCGGTCATCCAGTTGAAGTTGCTGGACCATGGTTCCCATGGCACCGTCAAGAAGCAGGATCTGGTCGAGTAGCAAGTCGTGTAAAACGGGGGATGTCGGAGGAATAGATGCGACAGGCATGTTAAGAAAGACTCGGTGTTGATTGTGGGACGAGCCGTGTGAAAAAAAGTTCCCTAGCTTACAACTTTTGGCCACTGATAGCACAGATAGCGAACTAACTCTAGGTCGGAAAGGGGAGAATTCAAGACGAATATGACTTGAACCGATATTAGAAAATGCGAGGAACCGTCTCGATGTACTGATTACATCGCTGGCAACGACTAGAGTGGTTCACGTTGATAATTCATGACCGTTTCACAAGAGGATGCCATGGATGGCACAGACCATCAGCACGCAAACTACCCCAAACCGGTAGTGGCGCGTCGTGATTATCCAGTGCTTTTCACGCTGAGCGATTTGCGGTTGGCGCGGACCAGCGGTGTGCCGACATCGTCGCCTGCACCGACGGTCGATGCGAACGTTGAAACGCATGGGGCGCCTGTGGCCGAGGACGTGGCCGAGCAACGGAACGTGGTACCTCTGGTCGATACGGACTGTGCGTCGGCCGTGAAACATGTCGATAAGTCATCTGTGAGTCAGTCCGAAGGCCATGCTACTCATGGCAGGACCCGTCGCAGGACCCGTATCAGGACCCATAGCAAGACTCATGGCAGGACTCATGGTAAGAAGATTCGGCGCAGCCCACGTCGGACTCCGCCGAAGCCTTCCTTGTGGTCTCGTATCGCGGCCAGCTTGTTTGTGCTCATGCTTATGGGAGTGGCTTACTTGGCCTTTCGTGGGCCCGAAATCCCAGATACGAATGATGGTACGCAGCCGCTACTCCTCAACGTGACGGACGTAGCGGACAAGCAAGATATGCCTGAGGATAAGGCATGGAACAACAGCCCGCCTACAGTCGATTTGGCACGTCGACAGGATGGCCTGTCTGTTGCCGGACCGAATGCGGCAAACGACAACATTCCAGAGGTGACGATCTCCAAGCCGTCTTTCGATTCTGCGGCTTATTCCGATCGGACTTCTTCCGATCCGACCACGATACATACTGCCACGCCATCGGAGGTTCCTTCGGTGAGTTATTCTCAACGGCCAAATGAACCGACGGTCGTTGACGAATCGAAGTTGTCGGTAGATCAGAAATCAGATTGGAGGGACACGGAAAGCACGAGTACATCGCCACCGAATTGGAATGTACCAGCGAATCCAGCTGTACCTTGGAATGCGTCGGACGAGGCCGCTCCGGCTGAAAATTCTGTGACTGTGCAACCATCAGCCACCACATTCACTTCCCTAGACCAATCGAAGGTCACAGGTTCGAGCAACAGCCTACAACAGGCAGCATTGACCGTTCCGCAGTATCCATCTACAGGAATGGTGGCGGAAGTACCATCTCGACCTCGCATGCCGGTGATCGAGAAGTCAAAGCAAATGATAGCGCCCGTGCAGCCGACACAACCATCCACAACGCATCCAGCCGTGCCTTCAATGAGGCATCAATCGAGGTACGCTCACGATACGTCACATCTTCACATTCGACGTGAGTCTGCTGTGCCAGAGGCGGCACGCTTACGCGGCACGATCGAGAATCCTTACATTGGACGCAACTATGACGCTCGTCGATCAAGCCTTTATTAAGGCATTTTCCAAGTCGAACGTGATTCCTGCTGCCGTGGGCGAACCGGAGCGAAAAATCCGTGTGGATAGGGCTCATTCTAGGCCTGCTCCTGCGGTCTCCCCGGCAACGGCATCCGAGACAGATCATTCACCGGGCGTGCCCAACCCTCATTTTGGATCGGCAGCCCCACTGTCGGATGTGACTTCACCTCCTCACCCTAAGAATCTTCCTGCTTCCACAAGCACCAGTACGGACCCTTCTCGTACGATCCAGCCGCCCGTGGCAGCGTCTCCGACAACGGACTTTCGTGCTGCATGGGAAGTCGACCACTATCGCTGGCCAGAAGTGTGCCGAGACCTGTTGATGTCGCACAGCACCGACCTCGCGCCGTCCGTAGATCAGATTATTGGACGTTGCCGTATGGGAGACCGCATACTTGTTGTCAGTGGTGAAGCATGTGGTGTCGGAACGACGACAGTGACACTCTTTATAGCACGCACTTTGTCTTCGATAGGATATTCGGTAGCGTTGCTCGATACCGATGCGTCCAAGCCTGACTTGGCCGACCGATTGGAATTGGAGACCGATGCTAGTTGGTTAGATGTTTGGCGGCAACAACTTTCGCTGCAGGAAGCTGCCGTGACGTCGATTCAGGACAAAGTCACCCTGTTCCCACTCCAACATTCGGTTCCCTCCGGCGATCTGGGCGAATTCCGCCGGGCCGCTGTGGAGGTTATGAATGGATTAGCGAATCACTTCGATGTTGTGTTGGTGGACGGCGGAAGTTTTTCTTTAGACTCGTTGGGATTATTCGTCGCACAGCGGGTGTCGGGGATTAGCTTACTCTGCGTACGCGATGTCGGGTCCGACCGATCGGCCGGTGTTCCATTGGCTGATCGCTCACTTCCCTCGTCGATTCCGGTGATTGGAGTCGCGGAGAATTTTGCCGCGTAGGCAACCGAGTGAGTCGTTATTTGATCATTTTGCATTACATGTTTATAAGTACCACGAGCGTGCGGGCGGTTTTTTATGTATGAGGAATTTTGGAAACTCGAAGAAAAACCGTTTGAAGATTCGTGGGATGATTGCTATTTCTATCCTAGCGAAGTGCATCAAAGCACGACGCTCAAATTGCGCTATGTGCTGGAGAATCAACGCCCGGCGGCACTACTGACGGGTGCTGCGGGTTTGGGTAAGTCTCTTCTCGTACAACGTCTCTTGTCTCAGTTAGACCCGGCGTTTTCGCCTCGCGTACAGTTGGTGTACCCGCAAATGCCGTACGAACAGTTGTTGGCTTACCTTGCTAACGAATTGGAAGGCACCACGTCCGGTCCTTCTACACCAACGGTTGAGCAGAGTGTGCGATCGATCGAGTCAACGTTGACTTCGAACGTTGAGCAAGGACGCCATGCTGTAATCGTGATTGACGAAGCTCATCTGGTGCGTGACCCGAACGCTTTGGAATCTCTTCGATTGTTACTCAACTTTCGTGTTCACGGAGGTCACGCGCTAACTCTGTTGTTGGTCGGGCAGCCGTCGCTTCTTCCTGTGCTGGATCGTTTTTCCAGTCTTGAAGAGCAGTTGGCGGTGAAGTGCTTGATGCGACCGTTTTCTGAAGAGGAAACAGTTAGCTACGTTACCCATCGAATGACCGCTGCCGGAACGGACTGTACTGTCTTTGACAATGGAGCATTGGAACTCGTGCACCAAATTTCTGGCGGAATTCCAAGACGCATCAATCGAATTTGTGATCTGGCGTTGCTGATCGCATTTGCGGATGAGCAGCCGTTGATAGGTGCAGAACTAATCGAAGCTGTTTCTGCAGAGCTGGTGACGGTCCAGCCAGAATAGTTTTCCACTGCCTAGTGAGACGCCGGCTGACAGGAAACCGCTGTGCAAACCAGGCAGGCTTCTCGATCGAATTCGCTTGTCGTCTACTCAACGTTGACGATATTCACGCTTGTCGGCTTGTTACTTAGGTTGTATGGTGCCGCAGCCAGTTTGTGGCTTGACGAGCTACACACGGCATGGGTGGTGTGTGATGGGCTATTTCTTATCCCCGAACGCGCTGCCCTCGGGAACAACCACGCTAGTTACTTCTACCTGCCATGGATGTCCACGACGCTGTTCGGAATGCATGAGTGGTCGTTGCGGTTGCCGTCCATTTTGGCTGGGACAGCCCTGGTGCCACTTGTCCATTGGGTGGTGATGGCCTGGACCAGGTCCCATACGGCGGCTCTGTTGGCAGCCGGGCTTGTGGTCATCGATCCTTGGTCCGTCGTGTTTTCACAAGAATCACGTGTGTATGCGCTTGTTCAACTGGTGAGCCTGCTGCAAGTCTACACGCTATCGAAAACGATCTGTTCTGCTCGTCGATCTCACCGTTTGTTGCTGGTCTTGTTATCACTCGTCTTGTTTTATCTGCATTTCACCACAGCCCTGTTGTTGTTGGCGGAATGTGTCTTCTGGTTGTCTTTGCGTCTCAGAGATTCGGCGAAGCAAGCCTATGGTGGAGGACCATTTGCTGTGGATGCGTTTCTGTTTGTGGTTGGCGCATGTCCGGGCCTTTCGCTTTTAACAGACGTGTGGTCACGACGAACTCAATGGGAGTTGTTTGTAGCTGTGCCAACCATCACCGATGCGGTGTCATTGTTTCCCATTGAAGTGTACGTGTTATTGCCCCTTTTCCTGGCCGGTGTGGTTGCTGTCTGTTCGAAATCGACGGAACGAGTTGAGTCGGGGCGGCCGGCTGGTGGGAATCTTTGGCTACTCGTCGGGATTTGGTTTGTCGTACCAGTGACGTTAGCCGTGATTCTTTCTTGGTGCGATGTCGCGCGGCTGTTTCATGCGCGTTACTTGATAGCCGTAGCTGTAGCTCCGGCGGTCATGGCCGGGCTGCTTTGTGCGAACTATCGTCGTCGCGCACGGCCCTATTGTGCCGCATTGATTCTTGTGGTGGCGATCGTCAATCTGGGGCCGGTTGGACAATGGTGGCGAGACGGTGATGTGATCCATCATCG
Organism: Pirellulaceae bacterium; assembly: GCA_022448645.1. The sequence continues at coordinate 18,594 of JAKVBZ010000058.1, read as the reverse complement.
ACGCGAAGACTGGCGAGCTGCTTTGAAATGGCTTCGTGAAGAAGCAAGACCTCAAGCGAAGACGTCATTGTTGTTCCGTTCAGGACTCATTGAAGCTGACGATCGCGCACGGTTGGCGGACGAGTCTTTTGTTGATTACTGCTTATTTCCCCTGAAGGGGATTTATGGAATCGACGACCTCAATCTGAAGGTGGTGTTGCTCCCGACCACCAACACAGAAACGGCGCTTGAATTGCAGCAGTCGGAGGTGCTTCAATATGGTCACGCACTGTTCTTGATCCGAGCTCCGGACGCTGTGGCTGACCGATGGATCCGAAATGTGGTGGAAAGGTACGGCCCAGAGTGGACGCTACAACAGAAACATTTCGCGGGTGTCACGGTTGCAAAGTTAGAACGCTTCGAGGGCCGGTCCCAGGATTTTAAGTAGGCTGGGCCGACGTCGCCTACGTATGTGCCCGAACAGGGATGGCGACGGAGCAGGATCGCTCCACCCTGAACGACCAGTCCTGAGCTCTCGATACCCAACATCGTGAGTCGGTCCGGTCTGTAAATCGCATCTTGGCTTAGGACACAAGGATAGCGAATGGTAGTAGCAAGAAAGGCAGAAACATCAATGCGATCTAGTACTTTCCTCGCCGACGTTCCTTGGCCGGTAGGATTTCCAGGCAAGTGGTCCACCAACCGGTTAACACGGTTTCGATGAACTCCGGAGGAAGCTTCTCGGCAGCCATTTCTCGTGCAAGCCGTGTGTGATCGTAGTGGACGGGTACGAATTGGTAGGTCACTTGTCGATGGCCACAAGATTTCAGCAACGTGTACCAGACGCAGGTTTCCCCGTCATTCTCTGGTCGTCCCAAAACGCCGACGTTAAAAAAGTGACAGTCGTTTGCCAGTTGGCGATGCCATTGGATGCCGGTATGGGTAGCGAGGACGACGTCGGCCGAGGCACGATCAGTGATGTTTTGTAGGAATTGAGTGGAAGACGTTGATTCCCAGAGGAATTCATTGGTTCGCCGGGGGCTGCCATGACAAAGTAGTAATTGCAACCCAGCAAATTCAATTCTTATTTCGTTGGGTAAGTCGCGCAGGTATTGGCGGCCTGCTGTGGAAGTGTGTTGGAACGTATAGTCATAGCTTAACTGGGCGAAATGGTTGTCTCGAGGATCGGTATAGCCACATTGACAGTCGTCCAGTCCGTTACCTATCGAGTGGTCATAGTTTCCCTGCACACAGGAAATGTCATGGTCGACGAGCAAAGGAAACACACGGTCTGGATGTGGTCCGAAAGCGCCGAGGTCACCCAGGCAAAAAATGTCTTCTGCACCCCGGCGTTTCGCATCAGCGATGGCAGTTTCTAGGGCCAGGTAGTTGTTGTAGATCCCACCAAAAAAGGCAATGCAGGTAGAAGCTGAGTACATGATCGTCAGTCGTGTGACTAGGGGCTCTAGGTTTGATCGGGCAGGATTCTGAGCCTATCCGGATGGGTTGGAGCAGATGGCTCCATATTGGTAACAGGTGTAACACGCACCGTGCTTGAGTGCGTACGGCCGTTGGGCGTCGCGAAGTGAATCGCCCAATACAGAATCTGATTCTTCTACAAGGATAGGGCAAACGTGAATGCCTCGATCGGTGACAATTCGACTGTGGTGACAGATCAACTGCGAACGGTCGAATCCTGCAAGCATGGCATCGTCGACACGTTCAGTATCACGGTATCCATGCGTTCGTTGTTCTTCGGCGCCCATGTGCAGTGTGGGTAGGACCTTCAAACGCGGCCGGGCATAGCCGACTGCCCGTAATACGTCGACGAAGTTGCCAACGACTTCTGCATCCGCTTCGATAGGCCAGGTACGAGCGGCAGTGATGATGGGCAGAAAGCCATGTTCTACTAACTTGACGATACCTTGCATGGCGCGCCGAAATGTTCCATCTCCACGAATGGGATCATTTGTTTCTGCCGAGAATCCGTCGATTGACAAGCGAAACTCTAAAGAATAGATGCTCTCTGACTCGGCACGCGAAAGCTCTTCCAACCATGAGTCTTTCAGTACCGTTCCGTTCGTCAGCACGGTGGCGGGGCCATATTGAAGTGTCATCACCAACATCGCCACCATGTCGCGATTTAGGAATGGTTCTCCCCCTGTAAAGAAGTATTCTTTAACGCCACAAGGAACCGATTCTTCCAAACGCCGTTCAACTTCGTCCAAAGTGAGCATTCCCAAGCTGTCGTTTTTGGGATGGCAGCTGATGAAGCAGTGATGGCAAGCCAAGTTGCACAACGTCCCTGCCACTTGGAACCAAAGATGGTCGAGATGTTCAAGGTCAATGGATGGTGCCATGTAGGGGATAGCTAAATGCGAAGTAGAGGGTGGTCAATGACGGGCGTTTTCATCTTTCGTTTGCCCTTGAAACGATGATCTAAAGGCGGTGTTCTGTTGCCTGGACATTGACGTATAAGTCCAGCTCGTCTGGGCCATGAATCATGCGGAAAAGATCTCGAATCTGTCCCAGTCCTGTTTGGAAAAGGAAATCTGAACCGCGACCGTAACTTTTACTACCCAAGATAAAAAAATTGGGCTCGGGGTTCCGTAATAATTCCGGATGGTGATCCGGTGGTTGAAGACAATCCACTCCTTGATGTGCCAAGAGAGACGCGGCCAGCTTGATGGGACCTTCACTGCTATAGCATTCGTGCACTTGCAATTCACGGTAAATGTTTCGATCGGGGCGGTAGCCAACATTGGCCACGATGCGGTCAAAACGATGAGTTCTCGCGTGTTCACCGCCCAGTGTGACCTCAAGGTGTTGGTCTTGATGATTCCAGACGACTTCGTCGACGGTCGTGTTGGGCCAATAACGAAGCTGATTGCAATCTTTTGTCAAACGATTGGCAGTGTCCGTTAGTGATCGACGCAAAGGTAAGACGTCATCCACAATGGTGCGAATCGGCAAAGGACGTTCCGCCTCATGCCGGCGTGGTCGAGTAATCCAGGTGATTTGTGTGTCGAGATCTTTTTCTGCAATGTCCGCAAGGGCTACGACTGATGTAGCAGCCGAATAGCCTGCTCCGATCAAGAGGATGTTTTTTCCAGCGAACCGCTCATGTTCGACAAGCCGAATGTCAGGGATATGGTAGTCAATTCTTGAGGAACAGTCGGTTTCGCCGATAGCCGGGATGCCACCAGGACCCATCCAATTCGGGTTGCCGTAGGTTCCGGTGGTGTCGATGACTATCTCGGCAGTTGCTGTGCTTTGTTTTTCTTGCGAGTCTCGCAGCAATAATCGAAATGGAATTTCTTGACGATCAGCCGAGCCAGGTGTGTCGGATTTGAGTGTCCTGGCACGGCCGATATGTGCTACCGTGGTTTGGGTGCATAGGGACGGACTGACCAAGTCGGTTTGCGACAATGGTTCCAGGTAAGTGTCTACCCAGTTGCGTCCGGTAATCAGGGACTCATCATCAGGCGAATCGCGATCGGGCCATTGTGCATCGATAGCCGCAACACCTAAAGGTGAGCGATTCATGCCACAGGGCGTAAACATGCTGACATGGCCCCACTTCAGTACATTCTCTGCGACTTCACCTTGCTCGTATACGGTTACTTCGTAACCGAGATAACGCGCGTAAAGTGCTGTTTCCAGTCCGATCGGACCGGCACCGATGATGGCTATTTGGGAAGGTGGTTCGACCGTCATGTCAATCTTTCCTATGGGCCATGCATCTGTCTCGATCCAACCCGAATTCCGTCAAGTCGATGCGCGGAGTCTCGCCTCTCAAAAGTTCACTCATGACAATAGCCGTACCTGTCGACAGCCACAGCCCGCTGCGAAAGTGTCCTACTGCGACAAAAATGTTATTCCAAGGATGCAAGGGCCCCAAGTAGGGTCGTCGATCCGGTGAGGCGGGACGTAAACCGCACCAGGTCTTTTCGATAGGTACGTCTTGCAACTCGTCAATCAGGCCTGTCGCAAATCTGAACAGTTCGGCGACGGATTCAGCGTTGTCTGATTTAACGAACCCAACATCTTCTTCGGTGGATCCAACCAGGATGCGTCCATCATCTCGAGGTACCAGGTACCTGTCTCCTTCATTGATCACAGGCCTGAAGAGGGGATTGCGGGCACCAAACATCACCATCTGACCCCGCACTGGCTTTAGTTTGATTTTCAGATTTCTGTCCAACTGCTGCAGCAAGGTATTGGCCCAAGCGCCATTCGTTACGCAGAATTGTTCTGCGTGAATCGTTGCTCCTGTTGTATGGACCCCCATGACACGATTCGCCGAGAGATCGAACCCGGTGACTTCTGCATCGGTTACGATCTCCACACCTCGAAGTTGGCATGCCTTGATCAAGGCTTTCAGGTGACGGGGGTTTCTTAATTGAGCTTCCCCTGGCAGATAGTAGGCCTCGTGAATTCTTCCTCGTTGAATGGCCGGTGCCATGGCGGGCACGAATTCGACAAGCGCCTTGGCGGGAACTTGTTCGTACGGGATACGCCGTTGTTGGAACCAGTTCAGCGTGTCCAGTAACTCTGCATGTTCGGCTTCGGTGCCAATGACGTGCAACCCACCGCACGGTCGGTATCCGTTGTCGATCCCTGTTTCTTCTCGCAGTTGAGTGGACCACGTGGGATGTAATTCGGAGCTAAGCCCTCCCAGTTTTTCGTGCGAGGACGTTGCTGTGGCGAAGTTTTCCGGAACCAGGATCCCTGCCCCGGCCCAAGACGCCTCACGTCCGGGCAGGCCACGGTCAATTAGACAAACGTGTTGACCATGTTGAGAAAGTTCGTACGCCACAGACAGGCCGACGACACCAGCACCGATAATAGCACAGTCATACATGCGATTGATTATAGGAGATGAGGTACATTCCCGAAAATGCCCTGGTAGGCCCTGGACGTAGCAACTACAGTTGGAAAGAATATCAATGGAAACTCGTTTTTAGAATAGCTGGAAACCATGATCGATCTACGCAGTGATACCGTAACTCAACCGACTGCAGAAATGTGGGCGGCCATATCCTCTGCCAAGTTGGGAGATGACGTTTTTGGGGACGATCCCACCGTCATCCGGTTGGAGGAAGTGACCTCTGAGGTTTTGGGCAAAGAAGCTGCCATCTTTATGCCTTCGGGTACGATGACCAATCAAATCGGTCTACGTATTCACTGCAAGCCCGGTGATGAGTTTATCTGTGATTCAGCTTGCCATGTTTATAACATGGAGCAAGGTGCTTTTGCGCAACTTAGCGGTATTGTGGCTCGTCCCATAACAGGTAACGATGGGATTCTCGAGCTGGATCAGCTTCAATCCCTCATACGACCAGACGACATTCATCAGGTGCGCACCAAACTAGTGTCGCTCGAGAATACGCACAATCGTGGGGGCGGCAAAGTATATCCTTATGAAACGCTGGTCAGTATTTGTGAGTGGGCTCACGAAAATGGTGTGAAGACTCATTTGGATGGTGCTCGTTTGTTCAACGCCGTGGCGGCGACCGGCATTGAGGCTGCCGAGTGGGCTCGACACTTTGATACCGTAAGTGTTTGCTTTAGCAAAGGACTCGGAGCGCCTATAGGATCAGCGCTGGCTGGACCTGCGGATGCGATTTTAGAAGCTCGTCGCCACCGCAAAGCGTTTGGGGGCGGAATACGTCAAGCCGGCGTGATCGCTGCGGCTGCGTTGTATGCACTCGAAAACAACGTGCAGCGCCTGGTGGAAGACCACGAGCATGGTCAGGTTTTGGCGCGCGCGATCGAAAATTCCGAAGGTTTGTCACTAACCTTTAATTCGGTTGAGACCAATTTGGTGTTCTTCGAAGTCGATCCGGCATTGGGTACCGCCGCGGAGTTCAGCGAGGCTTTGCGCAGCCGGGGAATCTTGATTTCGCCAACGAGCTCCCAGGTGCTGCGAGCCGTAACGCACTTGGGTCTAAGTCATGCCGACGTGGATCAGGTTGCTGACGTGCTGACCGAACTGGCCGCACAAGGCGTATCGTCTTAGTGAATCTCGTCTTAAGTATTGACTACAAAATGCCGGCCAGGGTTTTGGCGTGATGGACTCGCTCGATGGCAACCATATATGCTGCCGTGCGCAGGCTCGTCTGAGACTCATGGGAACGTTGCCAAACGGATTCGAAAGCTTCTGACAAGACGTGGTCGAGTTCTTGGCGTACGCGGTTCAAGTTCCATTTGTAAAGCTGAAGATTTTGTGCCCATTCGAAATAGCTCACGGTCACACCTCCCGAGTTTGCCAAGATGTCAGGCAATACGATGATTTCGCGTTCGAATAGTTTGGCGTCGGCATCTGGTTCGATGGGCCGATTGGCAGCTTCAATGATGATGGGTGCCCGAATTTGATCGACGTTCTTTTCGTGGATTACACCACCGATCGCTGCTGGTATGAGTACGTCGACGTCCAGCGAGAGTAATTCTTCGTTGGAGATCACGGCACCGTTTTTATAATCCGCAAGTGAACCGTGTTGGGCAATGTATCGCAAACAATCGTGAATCTCTAACCCTTTTTCTTCGTAGTAGGCACCACTGATATCGCTCACTGCAACGACGGTCATATCGGCATCCGAAAGGAACTTGGCTGCGTGGGAACCTACGTTACCGAAGCCTTGGATGGCGACGCGTGTTCCTGTCGGTTTGCGTCCTAGGCGACCGAGTAGTTTCAGCGTCAAAATACCGACCCCTCGACCAGTGGCTTCTTCTCGGCCAGACGCTCCGAAATGCTCAACCGGCTTGCCGGTCACACAAGCTGGGTTGAAACCGTGATATTTTTCCCATTGGTTACGAATCCATGCCATGACATGGGCGTCGGTGCCCATGTCCGGCGCAGGGATATCTGTACGTGGGCCGAACACATCATGAATCTGATCAACGAAAACCCGTGTCAGCATTTCGAGCTGTTTTTCTGTTAAACCACGAGGGTCGACGGTAACGCCTCCTTTGGCTCCACCATAAGGTAGGTTGACTACCGCCGTCTTCCATGTCATCAGTGATGCCAGTGCGCGTACTTCGTCCAAGTCCACGGCAGGATGAAATCGCAGTCCTCCCTTCATGGGTCCACGTGAATTGTCGTGCTGAACGCGGTACCCAATGAACGTGGTGATGCAATCGTCCTCGAGCGCCACCGGTACCTGAACTTGTACTTCCCGCTTGGGGGTTAGCATCAGTTCCCGTACGTCATTGGGCAGGTCCAATTGGTTGGCGGCTTGTTGAAAGAAAAGTTCTGTTGCTTCAAAAGCTTTCATGCCTCGGCTCCTCATACCAGGTGGAGGGAAACTGGCCTGAAATCGACTATATGGTAGATCGAGATTCAGTTGTCGACTGCCCTATGGTGACGGCGAACTTGCCCGGATCATGCGGTGCCCCTTGCCATCAATCTGGCTACCTCGCGTCAGTCGACTCGTCGCAGTACCTTAAGTGCGATAGACTATAACATTCTGGGGGCTGTGTCATCTGGAACATCAATGGGCCGTTCCGGGGCCAGAGACATTCGCTTGCTGGTGTGTATTGAGCGAGACTTTCTTTCCAGTTGGATTTAGTTGCCAATGGGTCCCACGATCGAGGAATTTTGGAAATTAATCGTGGACAGCCAGCTGTTGTCCGTCGAAGACGCAGCGCAGCTAGGAAGCGAATTCGGTCAGGTAAAGGGGGCAATCGCCCAAGCCAATTCCGGGACATTGTGCGAATGGCTCGTGTCCCAAGAAAAACTGACCCGTTATCAGGCAAAGATTTTATTGGCTGGCCGGCCAGGACCCTTTGTTCACGGCCAATATCTTGTAGAGGGGCGCTTAAAACGTATCCCAAGTATGTTTCGCGCAAAACATCGGCCCTCGGAATATCCGGTTTCTCTACAGTTTTTGGCGAACGATGATGGGCCTGAGACGCAGGCATGGCCGGATATCGTACGGTGTGTGGCGGATTGGCCGAGGGATAGTGCACACGTCGTACGTTGTTTCGAAGCTGTCAACGTCGAGAATTACCGCTTTGTCGTCTATGAAAGGCCGTGGGCGGCACCCTTGTCGAAGCAATTAGACAAGGGCAAATCACTCAAACCGACCATGGTGTGCCAACTTAGCCGTCACTTGGCGATGGCTCTGGCCGAATTGCACCAGCGGGGATGGGTGGCGACGGATCTGCGTCCGTTGAACGTATGGTTGAAGCCTGGGCAGGTTCCTCAGGCCAAGTTGTTCCAAAACGTCGCACTTTGTTCAACAGACGCTGTGAAGAACCTGGAACTAACGGGCAGCCATGCGATACAGCAAGCGGAGTATTTTCCGCCGGAATGGGCGCACGGAGACAAGGCACCCAATGCAGCCACCGACGTTTATCGGTTGGGTTGTCTGATGTTCCGCATGTTGAGTGGACGTTCTCCGTTCCTCGGAGAGAATGCCCAGGAAACCATACAGCGTCACGTGGTTGAACCGGTTCCGAATTTGCAACCCTATGGAGTCTCCCGTGAGTTGGAAGACCTTGTGGCTGGCATGCTTGCGAAAGACCCACACCAACGGTTGTCAGCCAGTCAGGTAGCGCAGACTTTGAAGGGTTGGGTAAAAACTGAATGGTTGCACGTGCAGGACCAGCCACACGCGGAATCGTTAGCTGCGTATCTATCTGCAATCCGTACGGGCTCAGTGACACCTCCGTCCTCTCCCGATCTGGCACCTGTGTCTGTCACGTCACCGGTACCACCACCGCCTGTGCTGGCGGAAAATTTGCGTGTTCCTGCAAATCCAACTGTGCCCACCTCCAGGATGAAAATCAATGTCGATGTTGACGATGCCTCGGTCGATGCCAGTCGTACGGAAGCTGGGAGATCACGACTCGCTCCTGGAAACATCCACCGCCGCAGAAAAAGCTGGGCCTGGGGAGCTGGTGTGTTGTTGGCGGCAACGTTCGTCATTTTCGTCGGTTTTTGGGTAGCTCAATCGTCTCAGACAATACAGCAAACCATCAACGATGATTCCCCGATGACGACTGGTGGTCCTGACGGCGCCAATGGCAGTCATGCGACTCGCGATACTGATGGTGAGTTTTCCGACGGTACGAACCCTGATAGTGTCGCAGTTTCAGACCCTGTGCGGTATGAAATCGTGGACGATGACGGGCAGCAGTTATGGGAGCCTTCCACTCAAGGAACACCCGTGAACTTGAGCTGGGTAGCTCCGGGTGCCGCACTGCTGGTGCATGTCCGTCCTTCAGAATTATTGGCTATGGAAGAAGGCCGACGCTTGTTTCAGGCTCTGGGACCAGCGTTTCAAGCTGGACGGACTTCGTGGGAAATCTCATCTGGAATTCATTTGGAACAGGTGCGAGAAGTCGTCATTGGGTTTCATGCCAATGCTGGAGACATGCCGCGCACGTCCTGGGTCTTGCGATTATCTGCTCCGCTTGACGACTCTGTCGTTGCCGGTTGGGGAGTGGCCTCCGAAGCTGATGATGGAATGGGGCGACTATTTCGTCGTGGTAACCAAACGATACTGGTTCCGCACCAAGAAAAGGATCCGGTGGTTGTGATGGGGAGTGACGATGAGATTGAAGCAGTTTTGCTCAACCACGGTGTCGCTCCGGCTTTGCGCAACGAATGGGAACAGCTTGTGGCGTCATCAGATAGGGAAAGGCATTTTACGATGGTGGCTACGCCTCAATTCTTCTTCACAGATGGCAAACCGCTGATGGAGGGACACCGTGCGAAAATGCTCGATCCTTTGAGCTGGTTTTGGGGTGATAAGTTGCAAGCGGTCGCTACCAGCATTCACTTGGGTGACACATTTTACTGGGAATACCGAGCCATCGCTCAACTCGACCATGCACCAGACAAAGTTGCCATCCGACTCGAACAACGTTTGGAAGAAATACCACGACGAGTCACGGAGTACTTCTTCTCGTTAGATCCTCTTCCTTATTGGCGTGAGTTGGCCTTGCGGTATCCATTCATGATTCGAGAGCTGCAACAACATGCGCGCGTTGGCTACGAAGGAAATGAAGTTATTGCGAACGGATACTTGCCGTTGTACGCCGCGCATAATCTCGTGTTAGGTACGGAACTAGCGATGGTAAGCAATGCTAGAAGCTCGACGGCGACTCTTTCGTCGACCGCCCCTGTTGAACCGATGAGTCTACGAGAGTACCTCAAGGAAAAGGAATTAGACCTCGAATTCTCACAGCAATCGCTGGAGTTTGCTATTCAAGATTTGCAACAAGAACTCAACGACAGTCAGGGGCCACCTGTTTCCATCGAAATTGCCGGCGACGACTTGAAGAGGGATGGCATTACACGAAATCAGCAGATTACCAATTTTCAGGTTGATAAGATGGCCGTTGCGGACGTGTTGACTGCGTTGGCAAGGCGAGCGAACCCAGTTGCTGGTGTGGACGACCCTAGTTCGGATGATCAAAAACTTGTGTGGGTATTGGTGTCTGATCCGAATGCTGCACATGAAAAGATCCTGTTTACAACTCGGAAAGCGGCGTTAGATAAAGGATATTCGTTACCGCATCCATTTTTTTCAGAAAAAAATGTAGAATAGCGGTAGGGGTAGAATTTCTGTCAGCACAAACGGTTTCGCAGACACAATGGATCTTTTCAGGATTAGCTGCCAGACCTGCCAGACGCCATTAAGCGTCCGTCACGAAGAGGCCATTGGGCAAATCTATCAATGCCCTCGCTGCGGCAGTATGGTACTCGTCGAATCACCTAGTGTGCAAAGTGATACGGCAAGTCACCACGTGGATGCCAGGCCAACTGTCGAAGAGCGTGATGAAGATTCTACGGGAGATTCTATCGGGACGAAGACGCCGTCGGAAAAGGCACGTTGGATGACGGGGCCGTCTGTCGAACGGACGACCGGAGAATTTTCTGAATCGAATGACAGCCAGCGTGACTTGGAATCAACTCATTCTGCGGATACACCGCCAGGTCCTGATGTCGACGATCTGTTGGTCAATACAGCAAGTCAGGCATCGGTAGGGAACAACGACCAATTGGACGAATCCAAGGTTGCTGCAGCAGGTGCAACGCTCATTCCTGATGACTCTTCGACCTTACCTCTTCCGGATGCCGCTTGGGCAAATTCAGGACAGGCCGCATTCCGCAGTTGGCTGTTGTACGGAATGGCTGCTGTCGTTGGCGTTCTGGGCTCAGCCTTCATGATCACTGTCGTGATCTTGTCTAGTAACACAGGACATCAAGTGGATGTCGTTGAATCGAAGCCTTCTCAAAGATCACAGGTTCGACAAGATTCTGCGACAACCGACGTGACAGAGTCTCTTCCGGACAAGACGGTTTCCACTGCCGATGTTGTTGAACGGAGCGACGTCGCAGCCCAGCCGACTGTTGGCGAGCATGCGGTCGAACTTGAGAACCCTTTTCAAGCGGAAGAGCCGTTGGAAACAGCATCTGAATCTGACGCCAGCATGGACGAGCTGTCGAACCCGCAGACTCTGTTGCCAACGGAGGTATCTCCTAAGGAACAGGTGACTCTCCATGAAGATACAACGGCTGGTTCTGTGGATGTCACGACGGACCCAGTCGAGGGTGCTATCGATTTAGTCAGTGAAGAATCGCAACGGACGAAACCTCCACCTGTGCCTCGCAAAACCAACGTGGGGAAACAACTGTCTTTGGTGATACCATCCATCGAATTTGAGGACGTCGAGTTGCAGGAGTGCCTGCGATTTTTGTCAGATTTGACCACCGTGCCCATCACGATTGAGCCGGAATCGTTACTGTTGGCGCGAAAAACCGCCACGTCCTCCGTGCGATGGCAGGCTGACAACCACTCGGTACGCGAGATGCTGGACGATATTATGCGTCAACAGCGACTGGCCTGCGTGGTTCGAGACAATCAGTTGTTGGTAACCAGTCGTACGACCGATGCCGCTGGCCTCAAGGAAATCGGTTATCCCATCGGAGACTTGATTCAAAGGACAGACGAAACAGCCTCCCATTGGGAAGCCATCATCACCTCTCTCATTGCACCGGAAACCTGGGGCGATCAGGAAGGCTCGGCGATGATGGTAGTGGAAGGTGACTCATTGGAAATTCGCCAAACAGTAGCAATGCATTGGGAAATCTTGCAACTCTGTGAAAAAATTCGCATGGCAAGAAGCTTGCCCATCCGTAGCCGCTACCCAGTGGAACAATTTCAGCTGACTCCGCGTGCTTTACAGGCTGACGAATTGCTGGCCACGGTCGTTTCTCTGAATGATGTGGTTCCCACACGCTTGGTAGAAATCTTGGATCGTTTGGAGGACGAGACTGGTTGTCAATTTTTGGTCGACTGGTTGAGTACTAGTCGAGAAGGTGTCTACCCCGACATGGAAACCACGTTTTCAACACAGGATCAACCGTTGGAGCAGGCGCTCCGAACTTTATTGTCGCCGATAGGCCTGGCTTATCGTGTCGTTGATCGGACCATGTTACAGATCACCAGCCACGAGGATTTCGAAAAACGGTTGGAAGTGGAAGTGTACGACATTGATGATTGGCCTGATGATGATGGTCAGGAGTTGATCACGGTCCTCGCAGAAGCTGTGGACGTTGACGGCGCTGTTGGACATCATCTGTTGGCATTGCCGAATGACCATTTGGTCGTCGCTCGGCTTTCTCAATCACAACACCAAAGGCTTGTCCGATACTTGCAGTCTCGCACCAACGAGAAAGGCGTCAGGAATCTTTAGCGATCGCTGCGGCCTGTTGTGCAAAGATTCACGGTGCGAGAACCCATGTGGCAACCAACTGGCCAGCCACCACGGCCATGGTTTTAGCGAGATTCGCGTGAACAGTATACCGGATCAGCGCAGAGGACATGTTGTCAGTGGAAGACGGTGTTTTGTCACAACTGCCTCTACGGAGCAAGTCATGGGGACAAGAACAACCTATGGATCGATAGTTCTTGATATCCATTGTCAGTCAAGTCGTTTAAAGAGATGAACGACGATTAAAAGAGTTCGTCAACAGGCTGCTGATTGGCTGCAACCAATCGTTGAGGGCGTCCTTGAAGATCGATCAGGCTGGTGTTGTTGACATCGATGCCAACGTGACGGTAGAGCGTGGCGAATGCTTCCTGGACATGTACGGGACGATCAATCGGATGTCCTCCTAATTTGTCTGTGGCACCGATCACTCGTCCTCCTTGGATTCCGCCGCCCGTCAAAAGGATGGATTGAGTGGCGGGCCAATGGTCACGTCCTCCTTTACCATTGATACGAGGCGTGCGTCCGAATTCACCCCAGACCACAACCATCACACGGTCCAAGAGTCCTCGTTGATCCAAGTCTTCTAAGAAGGCGGAGAGAGCTTGATCAAAACAGGGTAAGTATCGTTTTGCCAATACATCAATGGGACCTTCCCGATTCGCATGCCAATCCCATGAGCCGAAGGCAACGGTGACGCAACGAACACCTGCCTCGATGAGTCGGCGTGCCAGGATGAGGTGCTGGGGACTTTGCGGAGCGCCTCCAAACCCTTGGAAGGTGTCCTGTGTCTCGCCATATCTTTCACGAACTTTGGCACTTTCTTTTTCCAAATCAAGAGCTTCAGCCAAGCGTTGGGACGTAAGGATGTCGTAGGCCTGCTGTTGATAAGAGTCCAGGCCGTCCGTTGCAACTTGGTGCCTTAACCCATTCAGCACTTGGTTCAGGGCACGGCGGTCGGCCAATCGTGCCAGTGTTGGTTCGTCAACCACGAATTCAGATGTCTGATTCCCTTGATGAATCTTCAAAGGGGTGTGCCTTGGTCCCGTAAATCCTGGCCACGAAATCTTCTCAGAAGCATCATGCCGTCCTAAATTGTTGTACGGTCCGTAGCCCATCGGTGGTGAGGCATCCACATAAGTCGGTACTCCACCGACGTGGGACCCTTGTAGTTGGGATAATACCGAACCGAAGGCTGGCCAGCCTCCTTCCGGTTCATTGTCTTCGCTGCGCCCACCTGGTCTTCCGGTGTAGCACTGGAATGATTCGTGTCGGTTGTTCATCCCGTTGAGTGTTCGTACGACGGCAAATCGGTCCGCCGAGGCAGCCAGCTGCGGCACCAGCTCGCAGAACGAAACGCCTGGGATTTTTGTGCTGATGGGACGGTATGCGCCTCGAACTTCAGCCGGAGCTTGAGGTTTGGGGTCAAAGGTTTCATGCTGGGTGGGTCCGCCTGGCAAGTAAACCATGACGACCGATTTGTCCGAGGAACTGCCGGATTGCGACTCTGCCCGTAGGAGATGTGGGAGAGTGAGGCCACTCCAGCTGCCTAGCCCGAGCGTCCCAATGCGAAGGAAATCACGTCTTGGGAGCTGATCGCAGAATGCTCGCCGATTTCTTCCCAATACCGTCAGCACATGGATACCTTACTCGTTAAGATGCGACGAATGCATTACAGTGTAGTTGAACGATACACTGTTGGCTACGCCTTTGTCTTGTTCCAACAGTTTTGGGTTTTAAATATCAGATGAAACTTATGAGTTAAGAAAGCATGCGATGGAAAATGAATTTGCAGGTCAAGTTGCTTTAGTCACTGGCGGTTCTCGTGGAATGGGGCGCGCGACAGCTCGGCTGCTTGCGCAGCGTGGAGCTGATGTTGCGATCGGTTTTGGCGCGCGAAAGGAAGCGGCTGAAGAGGTCGTGCAGGAAATACAAGAATGTGGAAGACGAGCGATTTGTGCGCCGTGCGATCTTCGTAGTCAGGAACAGATCGACGAATTGGTGGCCAAGACTCGCGCAGAACTGGGCCCGATTGACTTGTTGGTCAACAGTGGTGCGATCAGTAACTTTGCCGATCACAAAGAGATGACCTGGGACCTGTGGCACGACACATTGGATGTGAACCTACACGGGGTATTCCGTGTGTTGTTTGCTGTCAAAGACGAAATGCTGGAGCGGGAATACGGACGAGTGGTCTTCATTTCATCGATCGCAGCCTACAACTATCGCCCGCAACAGCTGCACTATGCGACTTCCAAATCGGGCGTGATCACCATGACGGCTTGGTGTGCCGAGGCATTTGGGCCCCACAACGTGCGGGTCAACTGCATTGCTCCTGGTCTTGTCGATACCGAGATGGCTCGAGTGTTGCCTTCCGAATTACTCGACGCGGCCGTACAGGCCACGCCGTTGCGACGCATGGGCTCGCCAGAAGAGATCGCCGAGCTGGCCTGTTTCTTACTCAGTGACCGTTGCGGATTCATGGCCGGGCAAACCGTAATCGCTTCCGGTGGACGAGCTATCCGGCACTGAGCGATCTGTGTGACAATCGCTTTCCGACACCATCTTCGAACGAACATTATTTGTGACTATAGCCGTTATGGTGGGCAGTCCCCACAAATCGTCTCGATATCTATGTGTTACTAGTGGCATTAACTCAGGACGTAGAGGTAGGGCGCATGCCGCTGGAATGTATTCACATCTAGCCCAGAAGTGCCGCAGCCACGCTCATGTAGATAACGATCCCGACGATGTCGATAATACCTGCCACAAATGGGTTGCTCATCAAAGCCGGATCACCTCCGAGTCGGTAGAACATTAACGGAAGTCCAGCGCCGATAATCGTCCCGCATAGGACGATTAACAAGAGAGTGCAGGGCAAAACGGTTGCCTCGATGATATTTCCATCACGCATGACCCAGGCCACCACGAATCCAATTAACGCCAACGAAACACCCAGCAGCATTCCTACGATGATTTCACGTCGAAACACTTTGTGCCAGTCTGCCAGACGGACGTCCCCCGTAGCCAAACCGGTAATAACGAGCGTGGCCGTTTGGTTCCCCGAATTTCCCCCACTGGAAATAATCAACGGAATGAAGGCCACCAACCATGGCCAGTGGCTCAGATGATGACCTTCATACATTCGCAAAGCTACAGCCGTGACGAGCGCCCACAAAAAAAGAACGGTTAACCATATGCCGCGTTTCCATGTCAATGTGAGCAAGCCGGTGTCGAGATAACTCTCTTTAAGAGGATCGACGGCGGCAATACGGTGCGCATCTTCGGTCGCTTCTTCACGCATGACGTCGATCACATCGTCGTGTGTGATGATACCGACCATCCGATGGGTGTCGTCGATCACCGGGATGGCCATCAGATCGAAGTGGGCTACTTTGTTGGCGATTTGTTCCTGATCTTCCAACACATTCACCGTTACCAGGTCGCGTTCCATCAGATCGGCTAGATGTGTGTGAGGGCGAGCAATGGCGGATAGCAGCTGTCGCGCCGAGAGGACTCCACGCAACTGGTTATCTTGAGCGATGTCGACGACATAGAGGTAGTTGATTGTCTCTAGTTCTTCAGCTTGTTGTCCCAATTCTTCCAATGCTTCGTGCACGGTGAGTTGTTCGCCCAGTTTAGCGAACTCTGTTGTCATCAAAGCCCCCGCAGAACCTTCCGGATAGGCACGCAATCGCAGAATATCTCGACGTTCGTCTGCTGGCAGCAGAGGAAGCAATTCCGTGACCACGGTCGATGACATTTCACGAAGCAAGTCGACACGATCGTCGGGCGGCATCGCGGCAATCAAATTAGCGATTTCCTCACGCTGCTGGCTTTCAGCAATCTCAACCTGTTTGTCGCGCTCGAAATAGCTAAAAATCTCTGTGCGCTGAAAGATTTCAGCACGCAGCAGTACCGCCCAAGCTTCTGCTGCCGTCAGGCCTTCCATAAACTCGGCCGTCCGCGCAGGGTGAAGTGCCACGCAGAAACTGGCCAGTTCGGCGTCGTTGTTTTCTGCGAGCAGCTCGCGCAGTTCAGGCAAGTAGAGTGTATTCAGCATGACTGCCGATGATACACGGGAAACCAAAAGGAGGGAAGCTCGACGGATGAGCTTTTAGGTCACAGAGACCTGTTGTCCTGCCAAGTCTGTTTGGGGCGTTTGAGAGAAAAACCGTGTTAATAAATCGGGCTGGGCCGCGAAGTGAAGATGTAGCAAACTTCCGACTAACTGTTTGTAACTGAGCATGTACCGAGAATCCAGTGCTGTGTGCGTCGTAGCTGGCGTTTCCTCCACGACCTCCAGACGCCATTGGCGGTTCAAATAGCCTCGAATCTTGGTGCCGGCGTTCCCCAGCCAACTGGAACTGGTGAGTTGCGTTTCTGTGGGGATCGCTACTTCGTGGGATTCCTGCCAATGTGCGTCTACGGTCAACGCGCCGACCATGGGGACGTGTGAGCCGTTGGGCAGCACCATGTTTCGACCTAGGTAGGCTACGCCAGAGCCTTCCGCGTAGACACGCCCCTGCCGCCTTACATGGGCGCGAATGGCTGCATGCATACAACAATTTCTGGCAAGTACCTCAGCGTGCTTCTCTGGCTGTCCGCAGCCAAAATAGACGAGATCGGTACCCTGAGGAAGCGACTCATCACGCAACGGCGAAAAAGTTTTAACGGTGGCACCTCCCGATTCGAGCAGGTCGAGGGTATCGGGGAAATAACAATGGAAGGCTTCGTCAAAAGCCACGGCCACTTGCAATGCTTCATTTTCGGCTAGCGTTGGTAAATCCAACAAAGGACGTGTGCCAAAATCGCGACGTCTGGCAAACTTCATCAGCTGCTCGATATCAAGGTAGCGAAGCAAGTTCTCACCCAACCGACGACAAGCTTCGCGGCTGACTTGATGTTCACAACAGCGTTGATGGACTTCGGTGCGGGCCGAAGGTAGCGGCTCCAACGCTCCCAGGACAGGTATTCCCCACAACGCTTCCAATTCTGTTTTCGCGCGGCAGAAATGTTCCATGCCTTGGACGTTGTCCAGGAAGAGGCCAGCGATCGCAGGTCGTTTTGTTGCTATCTCAGAAGGACTTTTAGTAAAGGCGTTGAGGACACCAAATCGAGGTAAGTCAAGCCAATCACATAGGTCGTCGAGACTTCCGCCAGGATGTTTTTGTGCCGCTGGCGCGGTAGCAATTGGTGGAAAACCTACCCCACAAGGCTGCTGTTTGACGCTCGACAAAAAATATGTAGATGGCGAGTTAGCCACGGCATGTTGGCCAGCGTGAAAGCACCCCTCCACGACGGCCAGATCACACGCCTGGGCGGATCGCCAAAACAATTCCCGGCAAACCTCTGATGACATGAGCCAAGTATCTAAATGTCGGTGGCAGCACCCAGTGATGGCACTGGCCCTGTCAACGCCAACAAAACAAGCTTGGGAACAGAACGTTTGTACGTCCACTCCGTTGCGCTCGAGAACATCCAGCAGTGCCCATAGCATCGGTTGGTGATCTGTCTTGGGATGAAGTGCGCCAAACGCGATGCGAGGTAATTTGGGCATGTGTGTGGCAACACCTTAGCAATGCTAGACAAACACGTTTCTCAGAACATGACTCGTCGTGGGGCGTGAAAAAGCGGAAGGAGGAAGACTCGGAAGCCTATTGCTTTTGAACGGATGACCGGCACCAGCTAGTTTCTAGATGCCCTGCCCAGCAGATCGACGATCGGGACTCGAGCATGAGGTTCCGCCGGTACTTTGGCATTCTTAGCGGCTGACAGAGCGTGGTCAAGAGAAGAAATTACACGTTTTGTGTGATTTTCACTTTTTTCACACGATGTCGAATTGGCGAACAGACTTTTTTGTTTCCAGCTAGTCGTTGTCTTCTGGGG
>JAKVBZ010000057.1 GCA_022448645.1 Pirellulaceae bacterium | reverse complement strand
CAAAGACGGATTCACAGCGGGTTCGGCGTTTTCCTTGCGCGGCCAAAGAGGGAAGCAGTGATCGGCGAAAATATCGAATCATGGGCAAAGAAAATCCTCTGTTGTCGACAGTTGCCTTTAGCCGAAATCGCGTGCCAAGCCGAGGAGCGTTCCAGCAGTAGCCACTGTGACGTGAGTGCCTCTGAAAATAGACCTATTCCATAAAAAAACAGACGAGCAACGACATTTGTCCATTATAGCAGGAAACGTCGAAATCTGCACGCTATGGAGTTAATTGCGTCCCGCTGTAAGAGGGTACTCTATCTTCGCTTCTAAAACGCCTTTGGCTAATCTTGATGTACCGTTCAAGCGATACTTTTTACCTCTTGAACACCACCTCGTATATGCAGGCGAAAAAGCAGACGGACACCCCCTCTTCCTCACTGCGACAGCCATCACAAACACCATCCTTCCCTTACCCTTTCTTCGGGAAGATCGAGCGCAGCGAGGGAAAGTCTTGACTGATCGTTTTCTGTCGAAAGAGTCTAGACGAACGCACCCTTCCTGGCCGCTATCGCATCCGACTCTCCCAGACGGAGGTTGAAATCGCGTTATAAGCCTGCCACTAAAACCGGTGAAATATTCTCTGAAGGAAAGAGCCGCACATCCTGCCGTTTCACGTTGAACCGACCCCAACGGTGCGACATTCGTTCGTTCGGATCACGTGTTAACGTCAGCCTCCTGTTGACACTTCCCTTCAGCACCACCAGAATGTCAAAACCATTCCTTTATCTGTGTCTTTTACTCTATCCTTGCCTTTGAAGGAGTCACTCATCCTATGAACGTTAAAGTTGGCAATGGTCCAGACTCATGGGGTGTCTGGTTTGCAGATGACCCGAAACAGATCCCTTGGCAACGTTTTTTGGACGAAGTCGCCGAAGCGGGTTACGAGTGGATTGAACTGGGACCCTACGGCTATTTGCCCACAGACTTGGCGACGCTACGAAACGAACTGAATCAGCGTAACTTGAAGGTATCTGGATCCTTTCTGATGGCTCACTTAGAAGATGCCGAAGCTTGGCCCGGATTGGAAGCGGACCTCCTAGGGGCTGGTGAGCTACTCGCGGAGTTAGGTGCCAAGTTTATCTTGTTGATCGATGACCTGCATACGGATTGGTTCACTGGCGAACAGTTCAAGCCTGAGCGATTGGACGACGATGCTTGGAAACGCCTGATCGACACAACTCATCGCGTAGCGGAAATCGCGCGGGACAAGTTCAATCTGCGACTGGCCTATCATTCCAGCCCAGATTCTCACGTCGCCTTTGAGGATCAAATCGAAAAGCTGCTAGAAGACACCGACCCAGATCTAGTATGCCTCGGTCAAGATATTGGGCACTTGGCATATCGCGGCGTGGACCCCGTCGATTTCGTACGACGGCACCACAAGCGCATTCCGTACCTTCATTTGAAAAGCGTCGATCCACAGCTTAGGGAACAAGTGGTAAGCGAAGAAATCCCTTTTATCCATGCTGTAGAAATGGGGTTGTTCTGTGATCTTTCACGTGGCTTGGTTGATTATCTGGCGTTTCGTGACCTCTTAAACGAGATTGATTTCGACGGCTGGGCGATCGTCGAACAGGACATGTATCCTGCTCCCTTCGACAAACCTCTACCTATTGCCAAACACAATCGTGAATACTTACGTGAAATAGGAATCGGTTAAGCATGCAAAACGCACAGCGACTCAGAGAAAAAATGCAAGCTGGAAAAATCCCACTCGGTACGGGTGTGACTTTTTCAGACGCTACCGTCACAGAGTTGTTTTCACACACCTTGGACTTTGCCTTTATCGACATGGAGCACAATGCACACTCTCTGGAGACAGTGCAAGCTCACATCATGGCTACCAAGGGAACAGAAACAGCTGCCCTGGTGCGGGTAGCCTGGAACGATCCCGTCTTGATAAAGCCGGTGTTGGACATCGGGGCCGACGGAATTGTCGCCCCACTGGTGCGCACCGTCGAAGACGTAGAACTGACCGTCGCAGCTTGTCGCTACCCACCCGAAGGCATTCGCGGCTTCGGCCCCCGTCGTCCCATTCAATATGGCCGCACCGGTGATGCTGATTATTGCCGGCGAGCAAACGACGAAATCATGTGCATTGTGCAAATTGAGCACATCGATGCCGTTAACGTAATAGACAAGATCGTGCGTGTGCCCGGGTTAACAGCCATCATGGTGGGAGCCAACGACCTCGCCGGAACGATGGGCCATATGGGAAATCCCAATCACCCCGACGTCCAATCTGCGATTGAAAAAATAGTCACCGCAGCTCGCGATGCGGGGGTTTTCCCAGGCATCGGTTTGGCCGCTGACCCCGCAGCACTGCTCGAATGGGTCGACAAGGGAATTCAATGGGTGCTGATGGGAGTCGATTGGGCACACCTGGCGCAAGCCATCGACACGTCCGCCAATCGTTTGCGGTCCCATGTTGAAAATCGCAACGCTGCCTCCTGAGCGATTTTTCAATGCATCTCCTGGCCAGAGCATGCCATGGAGTCACATAGGCCGGACTGTGAGCCGTCAACTCAACAGTGCATCCACGGGTCCGTGATCTTCGACTCCGGTCAGCCGCATGTCGAGACCTTGAAACTTATACGTCAGGCGTTTGTGATCGATACCCAGACATTTAAGAATCGTGGCGTTCAACTCGTGAATGTGGACCGGATCCTCTACCACGTTGTAGCAGAAGTCGTCCGTTTTTCCGTGAACCAGTCCTGGTTTCACACCGCCACCCGTCATCCAGATGGTGAAACATTTAGGGTGGTGGTCGCGGCCATAGTCCTCGTGGGACAACTTGCCTTGGCAATAGATCGTGCGACCAAATTCGCCACCCCAGACGACCAGAGTGTCGTCCAGCATTCCGCGCATTTTTAGATCTTGGATGAGTGCCCAGCATGGCTGGTCAACATCGCGGCATTGCAAAGGCAGATCTCGGGCAACACGACTGTGCTGATCCCAGCCACGATGGAAAATCTGCACAAACCGTACACCTCGCTCCGCCATGCGACGAGCCAGCAAAGCACTGGAGGCAAAAGTGCCTGGTTGCTGTACATCCGGCCCATACATATCGAGAATATGTTGTGGCTCGTCCGAAATATTCGTCATCTCTGGTACGGACGCTTGCATGCGAAACGCCATTTCACCTTGTTCCACCCGCGTCTGCGTCTCTGGATCGGCATAGCTTTGGAAGGTGCGCTGGTTGAACCGCGCCACTCGGTCGAGCATGCGCCGGCGGGTGTCCCTATCGATGCCCGGCGGGTTGGAAAGGAACAGCACCGGATCTCCACTACTTCGGAGCGACACACCTTGGTGCCGTCCTGCTAAAAATCCCGCCCCCCACAGCCGATTGTAAAGCGCCTGCGCGTCACGTTTCGCCGACCAGCGCGGTGTCATCACGACAAACGCCGGCAGGTCGGACGTGATGGCCCCCAGCCCATAGCTCAACCAAGCACCTAGACTCGCCCGCCCCGGCAGCTGATGTCCTGTACAAATATATGTGATGGCCGGGTCATGGTTGATCGCCTCTGTATGAATGGATCGAACGAATGAGATCTGGTCGACCATCCTTGATGTGTACGGCATCAGCTCACTCACCCAGGCACCCGACTGCCCATACTGGGCAAACTTGTACTTTGTGGGAGCAATCGGAAATCGATCTTGTCCGGAGGTCATCGTCGTTAAACGCTGTCCCTGACGGATAGAATCTGGAAGATCCTGGTCGTACCAGTCATTCATTCCAGGCTTATGATCAAACATATCCATCTGACAGGGAGCACCCGCCATGAACAGGTAGATTGCCCGTTTGGCCCGGGGCGCGAAATGGGGCACATCCAGCAGTTTACTCGCAGCGTCAGCAGAACGATTGACCGACATGGAGGCGAGCGCTGCCGCACCCAGGTTTACGCCCGCGTTGGCGAAAAAGTGCCGACGCGTCATTGCTAGTTGGTGTTCGTGAAAAGGATTCATCATTTAATTCTTTGTCACCACTTCATCGGTACATAACAACATATTGGCAATCATGGTCCAGGCGGCCAATTCGACTGACGAATGGCCTTCGTACGGGGGCACTTCGCCGATGGCAATCAGCTTTGCGGCCTCCTCAGGATGCAGCTCATAGTGCCGCAGCTCAACTCGAACTCCCTCAACCAGATCATTTACCTCGTCAGTCGTGGGTTGTCGTGCTGTGCAAAGTCGAAACATCATGGTGGCCCTTGAACTTGGTTCGGGATCCGTTTTGCGCAATACACGATCCGCCAGAGCGCGTGCCGCTTCTACGTATTGCGGATCATTCTGCAACATGAGGGCAATCAGCGGAGTGTTGGTACGTTCACGCCGAACCGTGCAAGCTTCGCGCGAAGGAGCGTCGACAATACTCATCTGCGGAGGTGGGGCGGTCCGCTTGAGAAATGTGTACAACGTACGTCGATGGACTTTTTCAGGACCAGTATCCGCTACGAAACGAGCCGTATTGGAGGCCGTGTAACCCACAGCGAACCACAACCCATCTGGTTGCGGTGGTTTGACGCTGGGACCACCCAGTCGCTGGACCAACAATCCGCTCACAAAAAGTGCCTGGTCTCGCAACATTTCGGCGTCGAGTCGATATCTTGGCCCGCGCGCGTACAGTCTGTTTTCTGGGTCGCGTTGGTATAGCCCGGGCAGTAATTGCGACGACTGGCGGTAGGTAGATGACATCACCAGGCGTTTCATCAACTGCTTCACGTTCCAACCATCTTCGATAAATTCGACAGCCAACCAATCAAGCAGTTCCGGGTGACTTGGTGGCTCGCCCTGCGCTCCAAAATCTTCGGAAGTTTTGACTAATCCCGTGCCCATGATTTGTTGCCACAGACGATTCACCATGACCCGCGCCGTGAGCGGATGCTTCCGATCGACCAGCCACTGCGCCAAACCAAGCCGATCGCGAGGCATGTCATCCTCCATCGGTGGTAAAAAACCGGGTGTGCGCCGCTGGACCACATGGCCATGCTGGTCGTACTCTCCGCGGTGCAGGTAATACGCGGTACGTGGTTCTGCGAGTTCGCGCCAGATGAGAGTCAGCGGTACCTGCTTTTCGAGCTCTGCGTGAGATTTCCTGAGGTCCGCCAAGCGAGCTTGTTCTTCCTGGAGCGCTGCTACCGTGGAAATCTTTTCTCGATAGAAACTCTGCAGTTTCGCTTTCTGATCCTGGGACTGCTCGTCGACAGCGATCCGCACAATCTCGATAATCTCTGCGGGAATCTCTGGCGCGTCGTCACCAGCTTCTTTCGTTTTCTGGCTCGGCTGATCGGCGGACTCCAACAGTGTTTTCACCCATGCCAGCTGTTCGGCGTCTACTTCCGGCCAAGGTTCCAGCGTTTTTCGCTGCGACATGTCGATTTGTGTGCTGAGCTCCTGCAACTGCTGCTTTTGCTCATCATTTGGCAGTCGCAAGATGGGCTTGTGGTCTTTGGCGTTGCTATCCAGTGGCCCACCGTCGATGCTGTTGAAGAATGCGAACAAGGAATAGAAATCATCCATCGTCATGGGATCGTACTTATGATCGTGACATCGGGTGCAGTCCATCGTCAAACCCATGAAAACCGTACTCGCGGTGACAACCCGATCAACGACATTGCGAACGTACCACTCTTCTCTAATTGCCCCTCCCTCAGACGTACTGATGTTACAACGGTTGAAACCAGACGCCACCAACTGGTCCCGTGTAGGGTTGTCGAGCAGATCTCCGGCCAACTGTTCGGTGGTGAATTGGTCGAACGGCATGTTGTCGTTCAGCGCCTGCACAACCCAGTCGCGATAAGGCCATATCTCGCGGTAGTTATCGAGGTGCAGGCCGTGCGTGTCACCGTAACGCACGGCGTCGAGCCAGAAACGGGCCATATGCTCACCGTAGTGCAGCGATTCCAGCAAGCCGTCGACAACCCTTTCGTAAGCTTCCTGGGAATCGTCACTCAAAAACTTGTCCACCTCTGCGAGCGTCGGAGGCAAACCGGTGAGGTCGAATGTCACTCGTCGAATCAACGTTTCTTTGTCGGCCTGAGGCGATGGTGCAAGTCCTTCGGTTTCCAACCTTGCCAAGACAAAGTCATCCAGGGGACTGGTCCGCCAGGTGATATTTTGAGTCTTGGGCAACGCGGGCCGTTCAGGCGTTACAAACGACCAATGTTTCTCCCATGTCGCACCTTGTTCGATCCAGCGACGGACCAGTTGGATCTGGTCAGGAGTCAGTCGTTCGGTCGACTCTGCAGGTGGCATCTGCACATCTACATCGTCGCTCGTGATCCGGGTAACCACTTCGCTCATGTCCGGTCGGCCGGACACAATCGGGTGCGCTCCGGAGTCTGCTTCGCCGAACGCGCTTACTTTGTCATCAAGTCGAAACCCACCTTCGCGCGCTGATTTGTCAGGTCCATGGCAGGCAAAACAATGGCTGGAAAAGATCGGCCGAATATCCCGACTGTAATCGACGAGCTCGTCGGACGCCGCGCACGGCAAGACGGTCACGATAGAACCAAGAATCCCCAACAGCAGTCGCACGACGTACCTCTCAGAAACGTAACCTGTATGTTCTAAAAACCGGACGGGTAATTTTTGAATAGGCGCTATTTTAATTATTAACCGCGAAGAAGTTAAATGTTGTAGTCACGTAGTCCGGATGAAGGAGCGAAGCAACGCAACTCTAGGAACAAAAAATGATCACAGCTCTTTGCCGGACCTCGCGGCGCCAAATCCAGCTGACATCATGTACTTTCAGCGGTAGGCCGGCTAGCCGTAACCCTTTTTCACAATCAAACTTACCTCGTGCCGGCACCATGAACCTGTTCAAACCCAATAAGTTCCCACAAAGGCTTGACATCGCAAATAACTCATCTAAACTGGAAATGCAACTGGACAGTTATTTTGCGGCAATTCCTCATTTCCCGCATGTGGAACGGGGGCTGTAAAACTGCAATTTCCTGTTAATTCCTCTTAAATTCGCATCATTCACGAAAGCTCGTGAAAGCAAACCACAACTAACCTCTTCCGCTGGACGACGGCATCCTCTGAGCCGGCAGTCCTGACAGTGGTTTTGCGGAGCGTTTCTCCTACTCGGTTTTCGATTTCGAGTATCGATCGTGCCCTGTTCCTACTGTCGGCATTTGCCCTCCTCATTCGGAGCAGCCGTAACCGGTTCTGGGTGCCAATTGCAATGGCCGTGCTGTCTTGATGAGACTTCACCGCCTTTCCAAATCGGTCACCAGCCGTGAGGAAGGCCCTGGCCAACGCACAGCGTTGGTTTCGGGGTAGAGATTCTGTGGTTTTTCCACTCACGTAACAACCCAAAGTACAGCGAGGAATAAGGTCAACAACTCGCTTTTTCCTCTGCCATGCGTCGCATGACGTTGAGACGACACAGAATACACGGTCACCCAATACACGGTCACCCAACGCCAAAAACACAACAAAACGTTTGTGCCGAACGCGTTAATCATCATTCAAATTCAATGACGTCGAGATCTGCAGTGGAGTGAACTGCTGATTCCGAAAGAACAATGCAACCCCTGGAGGTTAGCCAATGGAAAGCTCCCAACGAACGTACACCGTCGTTGCTGCTGTTTGCGGCATTGCGGCGCGCACGACGTGACAACGATGTGCGGAAGATTTGAAATGTGACTGTACGTTCGACTCATTCATCAAGCGTTTTTTTAAATTCCACTTATTAAAAAACACTTTTTTACCTAAGGAAAATGGTCCCTATGTTAGCGAAGATCAAAGTATTGTTGATTGCCCTCGTTGTTGTTTGTTCCGTGAGCGGCTTGGCGATGGCCCAGTGGAGCTTGTCAGGTGATATGCAGGTTACCAGCAACCCCAGCCCTCCGATCGCAGGTGTTGGCGGAGACGCGACCTGGTCTTATCACTGTGGTGGTGCCTGTGACCAAAGTGTCTCTGGAAACTTGGTGGGCGTCGTCAATGGTGAAATGCCGAATGAGGGTACCGGCTGGTACTTCGGTCCTGGTAACCACCATGCCATGATCAGTTTTTCGGTAGACGCCAATCCGATCCCACCGCTTGGCGATGGAGACGACAAGACAACTTTCGACCCCGTCGCTTCAGGTGTTGCACAGGTCGGTGGACACTCTAACATGTCTGCGACCTGGACCGCTCAGCCTGGGTTCATCACCGGAGACTACAACGTGAACTGGCTTGGCTACAACGCTCGAATTCAGTCACTTGCAGCGCCTCACGAGCAAGGTCGTACAGGGCCGTTGTCATTAAGCCACAATGGTAACCTCATTGACGAATACACGCTGGCAGGCGGTGTGGACGATGGATATGCTGGCCGATATTCCAATGGAGCAGTCTTATCGCTTTCCGCTGGCGATACCGTCGAGGTCGCCATCGGGGGTGGCGAGTGGCACGGGCTCGACCTGTCGATCACGCCAGTTCCAGAACCCACGAGCGTAGCTCTGTTGGTGATGGGTCTGACCATGTTGGGACTGTCTCGACGACAGCGTTAAGTCGTCGATCATCTTTGGATGATCAACTTTAGATTTAGAATGCAGCGCGTCGCGGCGTTTGTCGCGACGCGCTTTTTGGTGGCTTGGCCTCGTGACCCGACCTGCGCATGGCTATCACTGGGACTCTTCTCGACGTGAAGAACTCGGTTGATGTGAACACATTGAATCCACACCAACGGGTGGAAAATTTCGCGCCACAAGCCCTAGCCACCAATTTCTTTTGTCTATTTTCGGCCTGTTCACCGTGAACTTTGCCCCGCAAACTTCAATCCGACATCAACGGAACGATGCCAGGCCGCGACTCGACACGTCAAATCAGGCCAGCTTTTACTGGGTCATTTTCCCTTGTGTTTCTTGGTGATTTCAACTAAATTTAAGACTGATTGAACGATGTTTCTTGTAGTGAGGTAATGCTGATCGAGCGATAAGTAAGCACATGGTCATTAGCGGCCAAGCCTGCTTGTATCTGAATGTACTCACTCGATGTGGTTCAAGGATTTGGCCGTTCTCATTTCGTGCGTCTTCTTTCTCGACTTATCGTGTTGCCGGTGCATTTCAGTCATCCGAAATGAATCGTTTCCATCAACAGCAGATACTCGAAATTTCATTAGAACTTAAAAGATTGTATCAGGAGTTGAAAATGTCCTTGCAGTTTAGACTTGCATTGATTCCGTTCGTGTTCGCGATTCTTGCTGTCACAACCACTAACGTGGTATTGTCAGCTTCCTGGAGTCTTTCAGGCGACATGCAAGTCGTCAGCAATCCTAGCCCCTTGATATCTCCCTCAGGCAATCTCGGTGCCACGTGGACCTACGAGTGTAGTGGAGGGCCATGCGATACTTCCGTTGACGGCAGCCTGGTTGGTGTGGTCAATGGCGAAATGCCAGATCAGGGCACCGGTTGGTTTTTTGGTGCTGCTAACCACATGGCAATGATCAACTTTTCGGTCGACGCCAATCTTGTGCCTCCTTTGGGAAATGGTGACGACAAGACTGTCTTTGATCCGATTGCATCAGGTGTTGCACAGGTCGGTGGCCATTCACAGGTCAAGGCAATCTGGACGCCAAACTTCACCGGGGACGTGACCGTCACCTATCATGGCTACAACGCGAGAACACAGGATCTGGCAGTGTCTGCTCCACACGAATTAGGTCGCGTTACGGACTTGGTGTTGTGGCATAACGGTTCGGAACTAGATCGACGAACTTTGATCGGAGGCGATGACACCGGTTACGCCAATCGTTACGAAAACACGATCGGTGATAATGAAGCTACGATTTCGGTGGCTCCTGGTGATACGATTGCTCTGGAGCAAACTGGTGGCGAATGGATTGGCTTAGACATATCGATCTCCGTAGGCCAGGGAACGCCACCACCACCCGAGCGAAGTTGGAACGTTGACGCGTCAGGGAACTGGCTTGTCGATTCCAATTGGTCGCTCAACGAGGCACCGAATACCAATCGACTTACTGCAATTTTCGGTGACGTCATTACCCAAGACAGAGTCGTCTATACCGAGTCCCCGGTCACCGTTCAAAGGGTTCAATTCGCCAATAACAACCGGTATATCGTCGCCGGTGTCGGCCCAATCCATTTGGACAGTGGCACAGGCGCCTCGATTGCCGGCATCGATGTGTTAACTGGCAGCCATGAGTTTCAGGCTCCGGTAAACCTAATTACCAATGCAGAGGCCATCGTATCCAGTGGTCATACGCTTCGCTTCAACAATATCCTGGACTTGGGTGGCAATACGCTCAACAAGCTGGGGCCTGGCGAAGTGGCCATCAGCAACGATCTTATCACGGGCAATGGTGGACTGGTCAATGTGCAAAACGGTCTGGTCTCGGGAAACGGAACGATTGACGGCGATGTGAACAACAGCGGTGGCTCCATTTCGCCAGGCAATAGCTCGGCCGTCAGCGGAGTGCCCGAACCTTCCTCCTTGTTGTTGGTAACACTGGGTGGTTGCTTGTTGTGGCTTGGCAGTTATGGCCGCAAACGAGACTAACGAGAAGCTTCTGGCCAATCGCCGCGGTAGACATTCAGTCACAATCACCATGGGCCACGCAGTTAATGCGTGGCCCATTTTTTTGTCGGTTAGCACATTGGGTAGTGTCGACGAGATTTTCTTGTGAAAAAGATAGATTGGCTGTCATTCTGAGCGCAGCCCAGGACTCATTGAGGCCCGTTCTAATTTAGCCCCTTCGACAAACATCGCAGGCCGTGCCTCGCCCATAACCTTGAAGTTGCGAGCTTTCGTAACCCAACGTACCTGTGAGGAATGAAGTCAACGTCGGTTTTACCTCGCTGACGCTGCGTTGGAAAAACCACATCAGCACCACTTCAAAACTTACACGTCGGGTTACGATCACTAACACGAACAGGGTTTTGAAACCGTTTCTAGTCATTTCCGACCTAGTTGCCGGAACCAGCGGTGCGTCATCTTTCACGTCAGCCTAGTCGACCAACCGACCTCAACCCCGCCCTGTGGCCCGTTGAGGATAAAAGCGATAGCTGTAGAGGATACCGCCATTCACTTCCAACTGTAGTGAGACCTGTTGGCCTACCAGTTCGGTCAGGTCAGGTTTGTCTCGCCATTGAGCCCAAGAGTAGAGGTGATCCAGATGGAGCTCAATCCGAGAATCGTCGAAACTGTAGCCTGGAATAGCCTTGCCGCTGGCATCGGTGATGGCGGCTCGCATCGGTGTATGCTCTAAGTATTCCACATTGATTGCCAAATGTGGTCCAGGAACAACCAATGGTTTGGTGATGACTTTACCGGACGGCAGATTCCGCCAGTGCGCCAGACCAGCGAAGCGATCGCATCCGATGGTGGCCAGTCCCATCGCCATGGGCATCCCTTTCCGTGGATGGTTCTTCGCCCCGGCCCCAGTGTAGAAAAACAACAACTTGTCGCCCATCCGGCCCGGAGAATTGTGAGACGGGTAGGCCAATACTCGATCGAAAGCACCTTCAGGCCCGCACTCCATAAACGCATGTCCGGGAAACAGCCGTTTCCACTCGCCACCTTCGCGCTGCGCGACTAACTCACAGTCGGCTCCCCGCCCGGACAACGGCCATTTTTCCAATAAGCCAACATTCATTTGCCCATAGTTAAAGGGGGTAATGCCGCCGTGCCACTGGAAGGTCTTATTAAAATTCGGGTCAGACGTGCGGCCGAAAATCAATTCCAGGTCAGACCAGTTTTTCCAGTCCTTACTGGTCCGCAGTGACGCGTTGCGTCCTCCCTGATCGTGAGCCCGTTCGTTCAGCCACCACTCGCGGTTCCGATGATCTCGTGTGACCATCATGTAGTCACCCCCACGGGCGGCAAACATCCGGCGCGGCTTGCGGGCCCAATGGATTCCATCTGGACTAGTGTCAACGTACTGGCCGAACACCTTTGCCGATTCCTTCTGCTGTTGCTCCGTCACATTCGAATAGCGTTCCAAATGAGCATAGGCCCACATGCGGTGATCCTGCATGTTGGCGATCAACTTGTAACGCCGCTGCGGGTCGGGATCGTCGTCGTCACGTACCACGGTCAACCCGTCCAGATTATTGATCACGCCAATCTGCTGGCCATGTTCGTCAATAGCAGGTAGGCCCAGGCCACGGCGAGCCAATTCTTCGTCAACCAGTACTTCGTTGTTAGGATTGCAAAGATAGAAGATGTTATTTCGTTTACTGCCGCGAAAGTTAAATAAGCCCAGGTCCGGTTTTTCCCAATGGATACCATCCCAACTTTCGGCATAGCAATAACCGCCACGGTCGAGTTCGTCCCAACGGCGTTCGGTGTTGAAGGCGAAATACCACATACGAAACAGACCACTGGGCTCCTGGATCACACTGCCCCAAGCCTGTGCGCGTTCACCCTCCCAAGGCCGATCCGCTTTCAGAATCGGCGTCGGGTGCTTGGCCATTTTGTTCATCTGCAGGATCAGGTGTTCCTTGTGGTGGATATGCTCATCGTCGAGAAACAGATACAAGTTCGGATCGTGGTGATCTTGTGGATCGATGTTCGTCGTGTAGATTTCGTTCGGCGCGCCAATCAACCGATGGCTACCCATCGCCAAGGCACCACCGGCGGCCAGGGAATGTGCGAGGAAAGATCGTCTGGAAAGCGAATTCATGAATGCCACCTTAAATGAAATATCTCATCTACATTTGTGTAAAAAGAGCAACTTGGTTGGCGTCCAGTATAAAGAAACCAACACGTTGGGTAAGGATCACATTAACGCGCAGATCTAGACGCAGGCAAGCATTACAGACAAAAACTCGACATTTCCTTAATCATTGAAACTTCGAGCCATCTATTTCGGCAAGCACAACTCAGCGTGGACTGCAGGAACGTCACGGCGTAACCGCTTCGTTCTGCGATAGCCCACGAACATGGATCGGCCGTCACATATCGTTCTTGCAATCGCTTGGTGGAGCCACCGCACGCTCTGCTGGCAATGGCCTTGCACCCCACTCGCACATCGGTTCTAAAACTGACACACGTTCACAACCTCAATTTCTGCTGGATCTTATTTCGCCATGAACCTAACGAACAAAACCGCCTTAGTTACCGGAGCCGGCCGTGGGATTGGAAAGGGTTGTGCGCTGGCCCTTGCCGATTGCGGCGCCAACCTCATTATCAATGATCGCCCCGAAAGCTCGGACCTGCAAGAAACGTGTGACGAGATACTGGCCCGGGGGCATCGCTGCACTTCCATTGCAGCGAACACCTTTGTACATGACGAATGTCAAAGGCTTGTACAAACCGCTCTTGAAAGCGTGGAACGTATCGACATCCTGGTCAGCAATCCGGCGAAAAACATTCGTTCCCCGTACGCCACCTATGATGTGGCCGATTTCGAAACGACACTCCACGGCACACTGACCAGCAGCTTTTATATCAGTCAACTGGTTGCGCAACACATGATTGAACGTGGCGGAGGGGGGAAGATTGTCTTCATTTCCAGTATTCACGCCGAGATACCGTATGCCGACAATGCTGCGTACAACGCCGCAAAAGCTGGCCTGAATCATATGACCCGCACCATCGCCACGGAATTGGCCGAACACCGTATTAACGTCAACGTCATCGAACCGGGGTGGATCGATACTCCGGGAAATCGACGAACACTTGACGACGAAGCGGTGGAACAAATTAGTGCTGACATACCATGGGGGCGTGTCGGCCTTCCCAGCGACATTGGCAAAGCGGCTGCCTTCCTTTGTTCGGAAGAAGCGGACTACGTGACGGGAGCCGCCTTGCGCGTGGACGGCGGCATTTCCTGGAAGGATTGTCGATCGAAAGCGGTCCAAGAGTAAGGAGCCACGCGTTGAATCGCGAGCCTCACACGTAGAACGTCTTCCATCCTACAAACAGCGTCAAGCAAGGCGCCAAACTGGCCGGCTCGAACCGAAAAATCAGATTAGACTGGTGGTTTCCAAAGCATCGCGATCAACCATGTTCGGATCGTCTTAGCGACCTTCACCAAACTGCCACCGTTTTGCGCACGACATTTCAATCACCGATTTCATTCGGTCCTCGCCCGTTCTGATCACGAAAAGAAACATCCGCACAACGTGTCTTGTGTTGCTCTAGAGCAAAGCGAAGTCGCTCAGCCACCTCTGGATATTGTGCGGTCAGATCCATCGTTTCCAACGGATCCTGCAGCAGGTGAACGAGACGCAAGGGCTGATTGGCATCATCCTGCCACAGCTTCCAGGGCCCCTGTCGTACGCAATAGTAACGCTTTCCTTGATAACGCTTTCCGCCTTCAAGCCGAACCCAGAACAGTGTCCGATCTTCGAGTGGTTGAGCCTTTCCCAACAGAGTTGGCAAGATCGACTGACCATCTATCTCAGATTCCGGTGTGATTGCGGCCGCCTCACATATTGTGGGAAACAGGTCCATCGTCAAAGCTACTCGGTCGCTGTTAGACCCCGCCTCGATACGACCAGGCCAACGAACTCCCGAGGGCACACGAATTCCCCCTTCGCGCATGTCCTGCTTTTGACCTGCCAGGTCTCCGTTGTTCGCACCAAAGTACCCCGCACCGCCGTTATCGCTGGTGAAGATGACCAGCGTGTCATCAGCATGTCCGACCTCATCTAGCGCAGTCAGGACTGTACCTACCCCTTCATCCAGGTGTTCCACGAATGCAGCCAGTCCAGCCCGTTTTTCGCTTACTTCTGGATGTTGGACCCGGTAGCGTTCCAGGTACTCTTGCGGAGGCTGGATCGGACTGTGCGGCGCATTGTACGCCAGATACATAAAAAACGGTGCGTCTAGCTTATAAGCTTTGAGCCAATCACAAGCCCAGCCTGTAAACATGTCCGTGGCGTGCACCTCAGAGGGGTCGATCACTTTTCGATTCAACCGCAGATAGTTGTGTCCGTACCGCAAATGACTGTAGTAGTCGTCCATCATGTCGCCCAGAAACCCCTGAAAAAAATCGAAGCCCCGTTCGTTGGGCAAGTTTGGCGAGCCTAGTCCGAGATGCCATTTGCCAATCATGGCTGTACGATATCCGTTCCTAGCCATCACAGCCGGCAGCAGCTCCACGTCCGGATGCAAGTAACCCCAAGAGTTGTTGGCGTGGGTGCGAATGACACCCGGTACGCCCACGGCGTCCGGATATCGACCTGACAGGAGTGCGGCACGTGTCGGTGAGCAAACCGGACAATTCGCATAAAACTGAGTCCAGCGCATCCCCTGTTTTATCAAGCGGTCAATGTGCGGCGTCTGGAGGTCCTGTGCACCATAACAGCTCAAATCTCCGTAACCCAAATCGTCCACGAGAATCATGAGCACATTCGGACGATCGTCTTTCGCCATGGCAGGAGCTACCACAAAACTCAAAATACCCACCACCAGCAGTCGTTGAACGCAAATGGGACCCTTCACAACAACTTCTCCTCGATGTACACCAGGGGATGTCTAATAAAGCTACAGCTGGAAACGCAAACCGTATTCGCATCATCGAGCCACACATCTTTACAATGTATCTTACCCGATTCTTGAGAACACGGGCGAGTTCGGTAGCCCGACAACGCCGGATACCACTTCAGGAACAATTCCACCTAATCCTCTTTGACCGGCTGGTAGGAGTTTTAGCTTAAAAATCGTTACCATTTAATGAAGACGTCACCATTCACCACTATTATCGCAAATAGGGAATAGAAACCACAAACATCGTGGGTATGCGGAGAAAACAATGCGACATATCTGTAGAGCGCTGTTGATCAGCCTATTTTCTTTGTCGTTGACACCTGGCGGACAGGGTGCCGACTTGGAACTGCAAAAGACCGCAGGAGCCAAGCCGCTAAACGTAATATTTATTCTTTCGGACGACCATCGCTACGACGTGATGAGTTTCCTTGGACATCCTTGGGTCGAAACGCCAGCATTGGATGCCATGGCACGTGATGGTGTTTATTTTCAAAATGCGATGGTGACCACATCTCTTTGTTCGCCCAGCCGTGCTTCGATTTTGACGGGTCAGTACATGCACAATCACGGCGTTGTCGACAATCAGGTTCTCACCAAGCCAGGAACCGTGTTCTTTCCTCAATACCTACAGGCTGCCGGTTATCAAACGGCATTCTTTGGTAAATGGCACATGGGCAGACACTCCGACGAGCCACGCCCGGGATTCGACAAATGGGTTTCCTTTCGAGGACAGGGGCATTACTACCCACCAGAGCATTCGAAGAATTGGTCTTTAAACGTCGACGGCAAGTCAGTACCACAAAAAGGCTATATCACCGACGAAATCACCGACTACGCGATCCATTGGCTGAACGAAAGTGTCAAAGGTAGTGACACACCATTCTTCATGTATCTTTCTCACAAAGGTGTTCACGGAATGTTCCACCCGGCCCAGCGCCATGCTGGCCGATACCATGACAAACCTTTACCCATACCGAAGACGATGGCCAACACGGCTGAGAACTACAAAGATAAACCGCTGTGGCTAAAGAATCAGCGAAACAGTTGGCATGGAGTTGATTTTGCCTATCACCGAGACACGAATATCGAAGAACACTACCGGTTATATTGTGAGGCATTATTGAGTGTCGATGATTCGATTGCACGGGTGCGTCAGTGGTTGGAGGACAATGGTTTGGCCAACAACACCCTGGTCATGTACATGGGCGACAACGGCTTCCAATGGGGAGAACACGGTCTGATCGACAAACGCACTGCCTATGAAGCTTCGGTACGTGTTCCGCTATTGGGTGTATGCCCGAATCGCTGGAAACCGGGCACGCGTATCGAGCAGGTAATCGCTAACATCGACATTGCTCCTACGGTTCTCGAAGCTGGTGGAATCGAAACGCCTGCAGACATGGACGGCCAGAGCTTTTTACCATTGGCAGCGGGAAATATCGAACCAGCCAAATGGCGACAGAATCTGTTATACGAATACTATTGGGAATTCAGTTTTCCGCACACTCCGACCACTTTCGCACTGCGAACTCCGCAGTACAAGTTTATTCAATATCACGGTATTTGGGACATTGACGAACTCTACGACATGCAGAACGATCCCCACGAGGAACACAACTTGATCTTCGAAGAACCATATCAGGATTTGATCAAGACGATGCGCAGCAATCTCCATGCACTCCTCGTGACATCTGACGCCAATCGAGTGCCCTTCAGTCACAAACGTGGGATGGGTGCGAATTTGCGATTGGAAAGTGGTTCGCAGCCTGCGGTGTTCCCACCCCAATTGCAACGATAACAAAACGCACTCACGATGTTTTAAATTTACATTCTTCAATCATGGGCCAGAAAATCAAAAACCGACTCGTTAGCGACGAGTTGGGTCGCAGTGCACAGTAAACTTTGATCAATGCTCATGAGCAGATCTGGTGGTTTACGGAAGGGATTGATACGATGCATGTTGTCCTGACCTATGACGTCGAAGAACTGGACAATTGCGTACCCAAACTGCAAACCATTTGGAAAATCCATCGGCAGTTTGATGCTCCGTTGACACTGTTTGTGGTCGGCCAGCTGATCGAACAGGAAACGGAACCACTGATCGCCCTACTTGCTGACGGCGGTGACATGTTCGACGTCAACAGTCACACGTACAGCCACTCTCGGTTATTCGTCAAGCCACCGTGGTCGCTACCGGTCCCGACCACTGCGTTCATTCACGAGGAAATCACTCGGGGAGTCCAGGTGGTGCGAGAACGGCTCGATCGACCTTGCCGTGGTCGGTAGCAACGAGTGTTCGAAAGATTGTCGACTGGTTATTCAAATCCCCCGATCACAACCGTGGCTTGACACTGAACCGGCACGCGTGTTGTTGGAATCGAGTTTTACGTGGTACAATCGGCATCGGCTTGAGGCGCCCTGTACGGTCGACAACAAACGTTCCTAGAAGTTGATAGAGCGCATCGCAAGGACGCGAGAAAAGGGCTTTCGGAAGAACTTATTCACGGGGGATGTGTGGCACGACGATTTTTCTTACGCAATCCTAGACCATAAATAATGGCCCGCGTTGGACGCCAGATGATCCCCAGTATTCTTGCAGATACGATCTATGTTGAGACTCAGCCGCCAGCTAACCGCCTGGAGGTGCTCGACTGGTACGTCCTCGCCGCCTACGGACTGTTAATATTGGGGATCGGCTGGTATTTTTCTCGCCGCACGCGTACCGTCGATGACTATCTTTTAGGCGGTCGCCAGATGCGAAGTTGGACCGTCGGTCTGTCACTATTCGCCACGTTACTCAGCACGATCAGTTATTTAGCGACTCCTGGTGAGATCATTCGCTACGGACCGATGATCATGTCCGGCGTGGCAGCGATCCCGCTAATCATTTTGATCGTCGGTTGGGTACTGATCCCAGCGATCATGAAGGTTCAGGTAACGACAGCTTATGAAATCCTTGAGCTACACCTGGGAGTCTCTGTTCGCGTTCTTGGATCCACATTCTTCCTAGCCCAGCGATTGATTTGGATGGCCCTGATCATCTATGCAACCACCAGTAAGGTCCTAGTCCCCCTACTACAGTGGCCTCCTTCTACGGTGCCATACGTTTGTCTTGCTCTGGGACTTTTCACTGTGGTCTATACGTCGCTGGGCGGTTTGCGCGCCGTGGTTTGGACAGATGCGATTCAGACGTTCATCCTGTTCAGCGGTGCGATCCTTTCTATCGTGGTGATCACGTCACGCCTCGGCGGTGCGCAGGCCTGGTTGCCTGACCAATGGCCGGCGCATTGGCAGGAGCCCGCCTGGTTGTTTGAACCAGAACGCATCACAGTACTCGGTGCCACGCTGGCCTTGTTTGTCTTTTGGATTTGCACATCGGGATCAGATCAGATGGCCATCCAGCGTTATTTGGCCACAAGAGACGCCAAATCTGCGCGACACGCATTTCTGATATCGATAGGAACCGACCTCTTGGTCACTTGGTTGTTGGCAGCATTGGGACTCGCGTTGCTTGCCTATTTCAAGACGTACTCAGAATTCGCTCCCGAGAGATACCTTGTGGAAAACGCTGACAAGTTGTTCCCACAATTCATCGTGGTAGGACTACCTCCTGGAGTTTCAGGGCTGGTGGTTGCCGCGTTGCTCGCCGCAGCAATGTCGAGCCTCTCTTCGGGGTTGAATTCGTCATGTTCCGTCATCACGATCGATTTGATCCAACGATTTCGCCGCACTACCATGTCGGATTCAGGCCAAGTGCTGCTGGCCCGTACGGTCTCTGTGGTATTGGGCCTAGTGGTCGTTGGCCTGGGCTTGTTGGTGGGCACCGTCTCGGGAAACCTATTGGAGGTAGCTCATAAGACTGCGGGCTTGTTGGTTGGACCATTGTTCGGCCTATTTTTCTTGGCACTATTTGTTCCTGGGGCAACATCACGTGCCGCATTAGTAAGCGCCGTGATTGGCGTCATTACTGTAGTGCTGGTTGTCTACTGGGAGCCCATAACTGGCCAGAAAGGAATCAGTTTTATATGGGCAACACCCGTCGCGTTGGTCACTCAGATTGTGTGTGGAGTGCTATGGAGTTGGACAGAAGGTCTATTTTCTGTAAAACGTTGAAGCGACCCTTTGCCGTTCCATCCAAACATATCCTATGGACCGAAGCACCGTTGCGTCAGGCAGGCAGATTGATCACCTGGCCAGAGCCTATCGAGATGAATTGGAAGTCCGGTACCTCTAATTTCAAGACTGAACTTATTCAAAAACTACAGGTTTCTCCATGTCATCACAAACTCCCCGTACCGACGAATCCGCTCGTCGGGAATTCTGGACGTATCACATGGAACGCAGTTTCAAACTGCAGCAGGCTATGGCAGAACGTCCTGTCGAGGAATGCAGCGAAGGATTCGCTTCGATTCCCGACGCTGCGGAAGAAGCTGGAGTCCCAATGCTCTTCTCCGACAGCAAGATTGTCGGAGACCTCGACCGCATTTTTTATATCCGCCAAGGGATTGTTCCGGACCTGATCAACATCGCAAGGGACATGCGCGAGCGGGGTTGGATCCTCAAAATCGAGGACGGTTACCGCACGCGCGAAATGCAAACCCTGCTCGGTCAAAAACCGATCGTGTTCGACATGATTGTCAAAACATGTCAGTGGGAAAACGGTGGTGAACCACCATCCGTCGAGATGATGATGCGACGGTCTACCTGCCTGATCGCTAACTATCCAAACCGTGGCACTCACACAATGGGTGCCGCCGTTGACATCTCAGTATTCAGGCTGGAGGACGGAAGTGAAGTCTCACGAGGCAAGCAGTACCTCGAGATGAGTGAATACACACCGATGGATTCTCCGTTCGTCACGCCCGAGGAACAAAAAAACCGCAGGGACATCACCGAATTGATGGAGCGTCACGGCTTCCTCCATTACCCTGGCGAATTCTGGCACTACAACAAAGGCGACACGCTGTACCATTACCTTGCAAAAACTGGATTGCCGGCGCAGTATGGCTGCGTCGAATGGGACCCCGAAACAAATGAGGTCACGCCTTACGACGACATCACTTCGCCACTCACACCCCCCAACGTCATGGCTCAAAAAATCGAGCAAGCACTAGCGAGGCTGTCTTCATAAATCCACAGCAGGATGGGAACGGCTCACTGTTTTCTGCCTCCAGCGTTTTCCACCCAATCACAGGAGCCTGCTAAACGGATTTCACATTATCAGTAACCGTAAAATGGAGTTGGAGGTAACAGGCCATGTTGGTAGATGAGCCGTAAGGTTATGAAACTACAGACCTCCATCAACGCGAAGGGGTTTCAAAAAAAACAGCAGCCATACTATTTAACAAAAAGCATATACTAGAGCGCGCCTCAGAAGCTGGTAGGATAGTTCTTTAGAGCTGCTGCAAAGCTGAACGAACGGGACCAAAGCACCGTCTTACGTTGCCACATCGAGTGTTGACGCGATCCAACAACGGCTTCCCGAAAGGTACGCCAATCTTTCAAGACAATGACTACAGGTTGACGACATTAGTATTCCGTCACGAGAGGAGAACTACAGTGCCATCACGCTCCAAGTCGACCGTCCGACTGTGCTTGTTACTCACCATCACGATATCACTTGCCGCCGTTAGGCAGTCATTTAGTGTTGAGCCAACTCCAATCGACGAGCCATTCGTCGACTCCGATCTCATTGCAGCACGGCGCATCCGAAAAATCGTAGCCGATGGCAAGCACAATGCCTTCACGGCGCTAGTCCGCTGGCAAAACGAATTTTGGCTTGCATTTCGAAAAGCTACCGACCACGGTTCCATGGATGGAACCATTACGTTGCTACGGTCTCCTGACGCGGAAACCTGGCGAGAGGCTCTCAGTCTTGACGTGCTTGCAGATGATCGAGACCCTCAATTGCTTGTCACCCCGTCGCGTCTATTTCTTTATAGCTTGAATTGGACAGATAACCGTCAACGACTACAGAGTTACGTTAACTTTACCGACGATGGAGAAACTTGGAGCGACCCACAACCGGCATACGACGTGGAATACTTTCTCTGGAAGCCAACAACACATGAAGGACGTTTCTACGCTGGGGCACACCGACGAGGTTCGATTGAAAAACGCGGGACCCACCTAATCACTTCGAGTGACGCAATCCATTGGGATTACGTGGCCACGATCCGTGAAGGTCGAGGCGAAAGCGAAACAACACTGCTGTTTCAACCCGCAGACCGTCTGATTGCCTTTGTCCGCAATATGACCGACTTGCAGGGAAGTATCATGGAATCGTCACCTCCCTACGTGGAATGGTCGGAGCGATCTGCCGGATTTCACCTATCAGGCCATAGCGTGCACCAGTTCAAGGGTGTGACCTATGTCATGTCTCGGCACCTAGACGAACGTGCCACCACTGGCAGATCCGTTGGTGGATTGAGTGCCGGAACCATGATTTACACCTATGACCAGGGAATACTGCAGCCCTATTGCCTACTACCTGGACGGTACGATTGTTCATACACAGGCGCCGTGCAAGTGGGCGACGAAATGCTGATCAGCTTTTACTCGTCTCATACGTATCCCAACTGGGAAGAGAAAAACGGGCCGGCAGATATCTTTCTGGCTTGGGTACCATTGAAGGAGTAAACGAGTCCAACAGATGATCTCATGTGAAGCGTGGGATCGAGGAGAATGTGAGAAATAACCGTGAAACTCAGCCCACAGACCACGATTCTCATCATCGCCCTTCTATGCTGTCACACCAAGCAGATGCTTGCCACGTGGCCTCACCATTTCATCGACAACTCAAGTCGAGGTGCGGACGGTGTTAAACTCGGTGACGTCAATGACGATGGACTGCAAGATGTAGCTGTCGGTTGGGAGGAAGGCGGTTTGGCACGAGTCTACGTCAACCCGGGTCCAATGCGTGCGAGACAGCCATGGCCGTTCGTGACAGTGGGACAGGCACCCAGTATTGAAGATGCTGTCTTCGTGGATCTTGATGACGACGGTGTGCTGGATGTGGTGTCGTCACTGGAAGGCAATGGGAGACGAATACAAGTCCATTGGGCTCCCAAGGCTCCTGAGGATTACTTATGCAAAAGTTCCTGGCAAACCGAGGTTTTTCCTCAGACCGACGGCAAGGCAAGTTACATGTTCGCTCAGCCGCTACAGGTAGACGGCAAACACGGGGTCGATCTCATCGTGGGCACCAAAAGCAGTCGCGACATCGGCATCGGCTGGCTGGAAGCGCCTGCCGATGCCCGCCACATCTCAGAATTTCGCTGGCACCCAATCTGCCAGGCTGAATGGATCATGACGATCCAATGCATTGATATGGACGGTGATGGGGACAAAGATCTACTCGTTTCTGATCGTAAAAACGGGGAGTTGAATGGTGTTCGCTGGCTGGAACAGCCTGACAGCGTACCGGAGAAAAACAAGCCTTGGCCAAACCACTGGGTGGGGGGCCAGATGGATCAGAATCTTTTCGTCGACTACGCGGATCTGGATGGAGACGGACTTGACGATGTCATTGCTTCGACTCGTTCAGGATACATCTCTTTCTTTCAACGACGGGACCAGTCAGGAGACAACTGGCAGACGTATAAGATTGCCATCCCTTCCACAGCCAATCATTTCGTGAAAGCAGTCAAGGTCGGTGACCTGAATCACGACGGTCGACTCGACATCGCCTTCACCGAAGAATGGTGCCAAGAACATCTGGGCTGTCAGTGGCTGGAGTATGAGAATTCACCCTATGATTCCCAATGGACCGCTCACGACATCGGCGGACAAATAGGCGGCAAGTACGACCGTATCGAACTACTCGACCTGGATAGAGACGGTGATCTTGACTTGCTCACCACGGACGAGAAAAATACCAACTCTGTGTTGTGGTTCGAAAACCCGCACGGTGATTGATGT
Source organism: Pirellulaceae bacterium (assembly GCA_022448645.1). The sequence goes on along the minus strand of JAKVBZ010000057.1, from coordinate 8,988 downwards.
GACAGACACGGTTTCCACAACACCAGCCAGAGCGCGCCCGGAAATGGTTTATCTTGAATTCCATTTACCGCCCAGCTACTGTCAGCGCGCACCACAATATGCTACATTCGCAGCGCCTCGGTTCTACTCATGACGTCATCTAGGTCGCACGGTAAATCATGTATCTATCTTGTACAACCTGTGCTCTACGGGTAACGGAACGAGATGAAATCGAAGAAACCTTCCGCTTGGCACCCGCCGTTGGGTTTCGACACTGGGGAATTGGTGGCCCATTTACCATGTTTCCCGGATTGATGCAGTGGCTAGATGTCGACAAAGTCAAACAACACATGGCCTCCGTAGGTTTGGAGAGTTTGACAGAAGTCTGGTCGCCTCCCATTCCCACCGAAACCTCTGAGCAGGCTGCACTGGGTGCCAAACATGTTGCCATGGCAGCTGCCGTAGCAGTTCAATTCGATTGTTCCTCGACTGGGCATCACTGTGGATACCGGGCACTTTCACGCGGCACAAGTGGACACCGAAGCATTCATTCGCCGTTTTCCAGACAGAATCTATAACGTCCACATCAAAGATCACATAGGAACTCAGTTGGTGGACATCGGCCAAGGCGAAATCGATCTGGCCAGCATCCTAGGTGTCCTGCGAGAGGTCGATTATGCTGGTCCGTTGGCCGTCGAGATGGAAGTCGAAAACACGGAGAATCTTCCACAATACATTGGGCCAGCGTACAACCACCTGGCTGGAATATTAGAAAACATGTGATGCCATGATGTTAAAACTCATAGAACTTGCTGGGACTCCATATGAAATGGGACGACAGCATGGACAACAGTTAAAGGATCAAGTACGTTCGCTATCTCAAAAGCGACTGCGATTAGCTTTGTTGAGAGCAAAAACTGCGGGTGCTACGGTATCCGAAGAACGTTGCCGGAAACTAGCTCACGAACATCTCTCCTGTCATGAACAATACTTCCCGGAAGCGGTGCAGGAATGGCAAGGAATTGCTGACGGTGCCGAAATCTCGCTAGAAGGAGTCTTCTTTGCCAACGCACTCACCGATTTTCAGGATGTGCTCTGGCGAATCGGGCGGGAAGAAGTTCACGGTTGCACCGTATTTGCTGTCGGCCACACCGAAACCGAAAATGAAGCGGCCTACATAGGCCAGACGTGGGACATGCACGCCAGCGCCGAAATGTTCATCACTGTATTTCATCGTCGACCGAATGACGGACCGGAGAGCATTACCTTGTCCACTGCGGGCTGTTTGACATTAGTAGGCATCAACAGCGCCGGCATTGCAGTCGGCAATAACAACCTGCGTCCCATAGATGCACGCCCCGGCGCGATCTATTTGGCGCTGCTTCACCGAGCCTTAGCTCAAACCGATCTCGATGCCGCAGTTCAATCTATCACGGAGGCGCACCGCGCTTCGGGCCATAACTACATCCTGGCCGACGAACATGGAAACCGCGTCAATGTCGAAGCAACCGCCACACAATTTGAAGTCGATAGATTGTCGGAACCTCGATACGTCCATACAAACCACTATTTGTCCGAACGACTCCGACCACTCGAAGATCCCGATATGGATCGTGCTTCGACTGACTACCGACTAGAGCGTCTTCGCCAACGTTTCCGGAGCGATTCGAACGGTCATCTTACGCCTGATCGTTTGCAACAATTACTTGCCGATCATGACGGCGGAAACGAACTTTGCATTTGCCGGCACGGAACAGACGAAGACGCACGAAGCTGCGCGTTCGTGGTTTCCGACCCCAAACATCGTTGTCTGTATGCGATGCTCGGTCCCCCATGCCAAGGACAAATGCAGGAGTTCTCTTTGAGTTAGCGAGCAAATTTCGTCAGAGCCAATTCACACCCTCAACACAGTCTATGAAGGCTCTGACTCAATATAAAAGAACGACATCCACCCATTTGCGACGATGCCCAGTAAGGCACACACCGCGAAAATGCCAAAAAGCACGTTGTAACCCATAGGGCCTGATTGCCAATGGTCAATCAACTTGCCGCCCACAATAGGAATGAAGATTTCGGGCGTGTACCCGATGAACGACACTACACCGACGGCCGTACCGGTAAACTCCCGTGGAATGCGAGCTTCTTCGAGCAAAGCAAAATAGACTCCACGCAGCGCAAAGATACCAAGACATCCTACCAGGATGTTTGCCCACAGTAGCCATACCACCGCACCGGTTCCAGGTTCCATCACAACGAATCCAATGTAAACGACCCCGGCTAACACAAAGCTGACGGTGATCATTCGTGAACTTGTGAATCGGTCCGCCAAGAAACCGGCACCAATGGCCGCTAGTGGTCGGATCCAAGTGCTCATCGTTGTGAGTCTAGCACTACTTACGTCTGACCAGTTCCACACGTCGCTAGTGAATTGACCGTAAAAGTCCATCCCCTTGAACGCGGAATAGGCTGCAACAATCACGCCAGCGTGCAACCAAATGACAGGCATCCTGAGCACCTTTGTGAGATTGGTCAGGACACCGCGTTTGTTACTTTCCTTTGTTTTGCGTTGAGCTGTTGTTTCAGGGACAAAAAGCCAGACCAAAACCGCAGCAGCAAAACACGAGCCAGTGTAGATGTAAATCGTCGTCCGGATCGCAATCAGTTTTTGATCCGGCGTGGTCACTGCGTCGTCCGCCGGAAGGATCATCGCAAAAAACACAAAAACGACCGTGGCCAAAACGGCGGCCAACAAACCACGTCCGCCGTCCAAAATACCAAATGCTCGTCCCTGCTGAGATTCGCCTCCCCAATCCCTCGTGGCGCGAATCAAAGATGCCCAAAACGGCAGGATGGTCGATGCACCCCAGAATCCGTAAACGACTTGCAAAGCGGCAAAGGAAGGTATGGTTGCCACATAGAAACCGGTCGCACCTGTGATCACCAACGAAAAAGCGAGCAATTTACGTGCAGAAAACCGGTCCGCCAGTACACCACCAAACAGGTACGAAATCATGGCGACCACACCATAAGTCGAACCCAGGATACCTATTTGAGTTTGCGTGACGCCGAGCACATCGACATAGGTTGGCCGAAAATAGCGTGTGATATGAAAAGGCAGTGTAAAAATAGCCTCACCGGCAAAAATGAGGCTGAACATGGTGATCACGCGTCGCATATAAGAGACCGCCAATTCCAGGAAATGATTCCACCCTCAACCTCGGCATTATACCCAAGTTGGATTTTACTGCGACTCAACGCTACTCTACCGAAGGCTTCCAGGTCAGGACAGCAAAGATTTGATCTACACTGACTGAACTGGAGACAGCTGCCATTTTATGACTGTGGACGACACCAGCTTAGCCCTGAAATGAGCAACGCGGGAACAACGCTAGCGCCGCGAGGAACGTTGTATACAACTTCAAGGTATTACGGCGCCCAGACCTAAGAAGTACCCTGGAATTTCGCTTCATCTTGCAAGGTGTAGAGCGACTTGAAATCCTGCGAGTCTTCGAATTGCGGCAACATGGGCGCAGGGCCCCCGAACCGAGCGAACTTCGCCGGCTTGCCACGGACAAGACACGCCGTTTTCTCTGCCTTTACGACACGGTCGTTATAAAAGAGCGGCACAGCGTCGCTAGCTCGAAAGCTGACAATAAGTGTCCTGCGCGAGTTATCCGAACGATTCGGAAGACTGGAATGTGGCGTCATGGGATGCATCATAATCACACTGCCACTAGGCGCAGCTAAAGGAACAGCTGATCCAAAACGGCCATCCTCGATGTCTTCTGTGATCATGCCCGCAAAGCGACCATCCTGTAGATGATGATCAAAATAGTGGTCATGTTGTCGAGGCATCACTCGCAGGCAACCATTCTCTTCGGTAGCATCATCAAAATAAACCAGTACCGTCACCAGGTCGTCGTTCGTATGCGGGTAATAGGCCAAATCCTGATGCCACTCGACAACTGATCCGACACGCGCGGGTTTAAAATTCAGCTTACTAATGTGAAGCACCAAATTGGGGCCCAGAAGGGATGCCACACTATCCAACAACTTGTCACTAGTGACCAATCGTCGGAAACACTCGTGCTGCTGAAACGGCTCCAAGATCCGACGCGGCCTAGGCACATCGCCATCGGACTGCGGTTCCAACTCCATCACACCCGCAGTATTTCCGCTGGTCACCGCGTCGTGAGTAATCTGTTCGATGACTTGATCGACTTCCTGAATCGTCAGTTCGTCAAAAAAAGAATCGAGTACAATATACCCATTTTGCCGATAGTCGCCGACTTGATCTTTGGTAAGGCTCATAGACGTGGGTCTGCCAAAAGTACACAGTGTTGTTTCAACGAAGTTTATTATTTTAGTTGCTGTCCTTGGATCAGCCAAGTGACACCTTGGCAACATCATTGCTTGCCGCCCAGCTGCCGCCGAAACCTTGAGCGCAGAAAAGATTCTCGGCAGAACACACTCGCACCGAGAACCTTAGGGCATTACCCTTCCCAGGAATGAAATCTACCGGACATATTCCAGAGAAATCACAGTCCATGACCACACCATGGACAAGAAATTAACCGCATTCTACCCTCCTGTACGACCAACAACACTAGTTAAACCACCCACTTACTAAGTAGAATGATTGAACTAGAAGCCTGCCATAATTTGCCATAGCTATCGAAAGACTACCATGATTCGAATCGCAGTTTCCTTACTACTTATTCTTTCCCTTACGACTCACACTGGACTGCTTGCGACTGAAATCGTCGTTCCGGTGCGAGTATCGGCGTCGTCAAATTCCGTCTCGAACGATCTTGATTCATTGTGGCACGTAGACACACTGCGTCTAGGTGCCGCTCACTACAATTCAGCTACAGGCAGCAACGCCCCCTACGGGTTATTGGGTTTTCATAACCGAATTGTCGGCTGCGTCACGTCCCAACACTCCGGCACACAATACCCTGGTCACGAATCCTACGCGTCCGAGTCACCAAAACATTCCAAGCCGAAAGGCATGTGGATGTCAGCCAACGGAGATGTCACTGATGCGTGGGTGGAATTCGAGTTACCGGAAGAGACAGATCTGGGCCAGCTATGGATCTGGAACTGGAACGACGCACCGGAAATTGGACGCCGAGTAAAACAGGCAACCATTCAGACCTCCACCCAAACAACTGCTGCGGATCAATTGGGCAAAGTCACCTACGACGTGAACCATCACACAGCTGATTTCCCCAACATCGGTCGCACGCAAGCCAGGACACCAGATGTTGTCTATTCATTTCGTCCCGGCACGCGCAGTCGCTATCTGCGACTTGCCAACATGTCGAATTACGGAGACGCTCAACTGGGACTGGCCGAAGTACTTATTGTAGCTGGCCCTGAAGAGAAACCAGCAAATTCCGATTCAGTCCAAGTGAACTCACATCAAGTGCCACATGCAGACGAACCGCATTGGCAACTATTCCTGGACGATCACATCATCACACGCAGCACCGGCTTTCAGCGAATTGTTCACCATCCGACTCCCCAAGGTGTGGTCCTGAAACCAGAAAAACCCTGGGAATCTTTCGGAGTCACACCTTGGTATGTAGGAGAACGTCAAGGTGGCGGTTACGAATGCTACTATCAAGCCTTGTATTGGCGTAAGGGTGGCGGATCCAAGAATCAAATCGCATATGCAATCAGTGATGACGGCATTCACTGGAAAAAACCTGTACTCAATATGGTGGACGGCCCAACCCAACTTTTGCCACTGGAGAACTATCCGCTAGGCCTCGGCACAGGGCCTATGAGTAAAGAGAACAACATTCTTCCCTGTGGCCATCCACGTGACCTGTTTAAATTTGGAAACGTTCGCGATCCCAAGAAACGCTATGCGATCGGGTTGGATTTCCGTGTCAATCAGCGAATCGGATTCTGCAGTGAATTGCCGGACTTCATCAACGACCCCAATTGGCGTGACAAGATCACCGATTCAGGAGGCTACAAACCGTCTCATTACAACGCACTCGAGTACTGGGATGACATGGCAGAAGAATGGGTCGCCTTGCGACAAGCTCCGAATCATCCACCTGTACGTTGTGCAGGAAGATACGCTTCGCCCAACCTAAAACAATGGCACCTTGACCACTTTCTTTACCCGGACCTCCAGGATTCCACCGACCCACGTTATTTCGCCGAGGTGTACGGTTTGATGGGATTGCATCTCGAAGGGATCGTATTGGGTATGGGATTTTGGTTTCACGGCGACCGGACACATCACAATCCAGAACTGTATCAGGATGGGCATCGCCGCCACACAACGGAAGAAGGACTCATCGGCAAGTCGGTCGCCTTGGGAAAAATGGAAGTGCGATTGGTTACCAGTCGTAACGGCGGGAAAACTTGGGATCGTTCCGTAAGTCGCCAACCATGGATTCCGTACGGCACAGAAATCAACAGCTACGATCGCCAGGTACGTTTGGACTGCCCACCGCTCCACGTAGGGGACGAAGATTGGTTTTATGCGTCTGTCGTTAACGGCGATCACGGCATGAGTGCCGGAGGCTATGGGCGCAGGTCACCGATTTTCCAAGGCGCGCTGTACACGCAGAAACACAACCGTTATGTAAGCTTGCGTGCTGGCAACGATAAACAGATTCTAATTACCAAACCTATCAAGGTGACAGGACAAACGCTTCAGCTGAACGTTGACGGAAGCCATGGCGAAGTCCGTGTGGGAATCGGCATCGACCGCGTGATTCCACATAAAACGGGCGCCTGGAAATTCGCTGCCACGTTGCCGCATTACATGGTCAAAGACCGCTGGGAACAGACTCACTTGGAAAAAGGCTTTCACATTCTTGACTGCGATCCCATTCACACTGACTGCATCCAACAGAATGTACGCTGGAAGGAAGCGAATTTGGAGTCACTCCTGGGAAAAACCGTGCGACTGTACATCATGGTTCAAGACGCAGACCTATATGGATTTCGCTTTATGTAAACGATGATCGTTTCGCACAACTTTGGCTGCATTTTTGTTGCAGTACCATCAACGCATTTTGCCAAGCTGTCCGGCGCCAGCGCGTTCGGAGCACTAGAACCACCGAGCCTCTGAGAGGGCACCAACCCTACCACTCACTGCTGCTCGGCCCACCAGCGTCGATAAGCCGCTGGCTCGTCGACGATCAACGTCGCCATTAAATCAGGATGTGTGTAACCACACATCTGAGCCCCCGGCAGCACATATTCTCCGACGTGGGCCGGCTTGAATTGCAGCTTGAACGTCAGATCCGGAACGGCGATTTCTTTCAAACTGTGTTGAGGCACTTCCAACGAATAGATGTAATCACGACTCTGTAAAATGATCTCGACGTCTGCACCTACCGGGACGTGGATCACTTTTGTTACCACCACATCGTCCGGAGATTGCAATTCACCATCGGGTCCTGCATAGCGACTTTGCCATTGAAACTCTTCGCCTGTCATTTCGATCGTGACCTTTTCCAGAGGTATCTCAGGCTCAGACGACAGGTTGCACCCGACAACGCAAAAACTGAGAAACAAGCTGTGGACGCAAAGAAGATAGAATCGCATGGCAAAACGTTGGCTGGCACCGGTGTACATCACAAATCGGAACGGTAGATATCCAAAACAAATAAGGTATCTGGTAAACCTGCGGACGTTCACATGATCGCAGTCACTTTTCTACTTCACCGCTGACGCGCCAACCCTTCCCAAGGGCGGGTGAACTTCATCATCCTACCGAAAAGCTTCATCGTTGGGATCCCCGCCTGAATACAGATAAGCGATCAGATCAAGAATCTCGTTCTTGGTAAGAATGTTCAACAGCCCTGCTGGCATCTCAGAGACGCTTGAGAGCGTCCGACTTTCAACATCTGCCAACGGGATTCCCACCAACTGACGGGCGAACGGGTCGGTACGCAACTGCAGTTGCTGATCGTTCTCATGGATGATTCGACCTTTGTAAATATCACCGTCGACCGTTTCGATGATTTCTGTCCGATAGCGGTCGGGAATCACTTGTGACGGTTCCACGAGCGCCGCCAAAATGTAAACTGCCTGAAAACGCTTCCCCACTGCTGTGAGATCAGGACCCGACGTCCCTCCCTGATCCCCAAACCGATGACATTTAGCACACTGCGCCGCCTGGTAAGCGGACCTACCGTTTTCAAAAGACCGTCCTTGATTAACATCATTCAACAAGCCGACCAGGTCGGTCATTTGCCAATTATGTAAGGCTCGTCGAATCGTATCGCTGCCGGGAAGTTGAGCCTGCTGTCGCTGCTCGATGACGGCTTTCAATCGGTCGCGTTCATCTTCCTGCAACTGCTTCACCATCTGATCGCGAAAACCTTGAAACAAGTGAATACGTCGCTCATCAAGTTCCGCGCGTCCCAACGCATCCGCCCCACTTAGATGCGTATTGTCCGCCAGATTCAACCAGCGGAAAAATTCGCGTCGCTGGTCCAGCGTCCAACCATGGTGACATTGCAACAAGGTGGACAAGTAAAACGTCTGGTCGGCTTGCGTCTGCGCACTCTGCAGCAAGTTGAAACACTGTTGGACGATGTCGGGAGCTTCCAGGAACACGAACAAGCGGGACAGTTCCCGGTTCAACAACTTGCTTTCCGAGGGGAACAAACCGTTTAGTCGGGTTCGCGCCAGGATCCTGTTAGCCGGTGTCGGTCCACCCAACCGCACCATGACCAAGCCATAAGCTCTCACAGCGGCCAAAAGCTGTTCTTCACCCATTTGCTCTAGGGACAGATTGTTGAGTCGCTGGATTACCTTGGTTTGATCTACTGGACTTCCACAGCGTGCCAAGGCGAGTGCCACTTGGATGACTGCCCAGCTGCGAGTCTCCTGTAAAGCTCGGCCTCGCCACCGCTCCACCGACTGATGTTCGATGGCGACGCGTGCAGCATAGCGCAGGGCACGATCCGAATGCCCCAAGTAAGGCCAAGCTTCGGTGATCGCCTCTGCATCTCGCCTGCCGTGAAATCG
>JAKVBZ010000056.1 GCA_022448645.1 Pirellulaceae bacterium | reverse complement strand
GGCTGAATTGTCGGAAGAGTACTTTGCAGAAGCACGTGAACGGCGATGTAAATTCGAACAACACCCTGAACAGGTGCGAGAAATCCTCGCTTCTGGGGCCCAACAAGCTCGCACGAAAGCTAGTGAAGTACTCCTGAGAGCTCAACAGGCGTGTGGCATTCATTACAAAAGCAACTGACCAGAGATCATGCAGATTATAGGCATCGGAACTGACATCATCGAGTGTTTGCGCATCGCTCAGATGATTGACCGGCACGGCGAATTATTCATTCGACGTGTCTACACGGACCATGAAATCGAATACTGTGCACAGCGAAAAGCTGCGACACAACACTATGCTGGTCGGTGGGCTGCCAAAGAAGCAGTATTGAAGGCACTTGGAACGGGTTGGGCCCAAGGGATCCGTTGGCGTGACATCGAAGTCCAACATCAGCCGGGAGGCAAACCGATTATTCGTCTGGGAGGAAGCGCACGGGACGTATGTGCGACTTTAGGTGTGGGAGAAATTCACATCAGCATCTCGCATTGCCGCTCCCACGCCACAGCCTACGCGCTGGCCGTAGGTCCCGAAACGACTCCATTGGACCTGTTGTCCGAACCCGAAGAAGACTGAGCAGGACAACCTCGAACGACAACGCTATTTCTTTTTCTTCTTTACAGAAGCCTTCTTTTTGGTACTCGCCTTTTTCTTCGCCACTTTTTTTGTCCCTGCAGTTTTTCGAGGTGTGGTCGATTTTTTCTTCGTGGCGGCCTTCTTGCTTTTCGTTTTTTTGCGTGTTGTAGACTTTTTGGCAGCCTTCTTTTTCGTTTTCTTCTTTGCGGGACCTCGCGCCGCACGTTCTGCCAACAAATCTACAGCCATTTTGAAATCGACATCTTCGGTAGGTGTGGCGCGTGGGATAGACGCATTGGTCGTACCGTCCGTGACATAGGGACCGTAACGACCGTCTAACAACTTGATAGGCTCACCCGTTTCCGGAGAAGCTTCAAAAACCTTAAGGGGTTCTTTCGGAGCCGCTCTACCTCGTCGATTCTGTTTGGGTTGAGCCAACAGCTCCACAGCTTGTGTAAGGGTCACATCCAGCGGGGACACCTCCGCAGGTAGAGAACGAGTCTCATCCACACATTTGATGTACGGGCCAAAGCGACCGTTGTAGGCCACAATGGGCTCCTGCTTTTCAGGATGGTCCCCCACCGTTCGTGGCAGGGAGAGAAGCTTCAGCGCTACGTCTAACGTTATATCAGCAGGCTCCATGCCTTTCAGCAATCCCGCGTTTTGGGGCTTTTCATCCCCACCCGGGGTCCCCAATTGCACGTACGGCCCATAGCGGCCTTCTTTAAGAAACACTGGCAGGCCGGTTTCCGGACATTCACCAAGCGGCTCGTCACCTTGAGCGGCTCGCTCGAGCAACTCCAAAGCCAGCGCGATGCGCAATTCATCTGGGCAAAGATCTCCACGCAGACTGGCGCGGCGCTCCCCTTGTTCAATGAATGGCCCATAGCGACCAACACGCACGTAAATCTCGTCCTGGTACTCCCCTGAATCCGGCTTGCCGATGAAGATTTGACTGATATTCCGGGCATCAATCTCTTCGATCTTGTTATCCAACTGCTGTTTCAACCCAGGACGACCATTCCCAAAATAGAACTGGTTCAGGTACTCCAAGTGCTGAGCTTCACGGCGGCTAATGGCATCCAGATCGTCCTCCATCTGGGCCGTAAACTGAAAATCGACCAGCGTCGGCAGATGTTTTTCCATCAACTGGGTGACGGAAAATGCAACCCACGTCGGTACCAGCGCATTGCCTTTCTTAAACACATAGTCACGAGCTAGTATCGTCTCGATGATCGCCGCGTACGTACTGGGACGACCGATCCCTAACCGCTCGAGTTCACGAGTCAGCGCTGCTTCGCTAAATCTGGATGGTGGTTGCGTCGTATGATCCTTAGAGTCCAATTCCAGACACGATAGAATTTCGCCCTCAACCACCTTAGGCAAAATCGTTTCTTTGTCCGCCAATTCGGCATTCGGATCATCGGAACCTTCGACATAAGCCCGCAGGAATCCGGGAAAATCAATGATCCTGCCACTGGCCTGGAAGACTACACCGTCGGCCTCGAGCGCGATCTTCACAGTTCGGCCTCGCGCGTCTTCCATCTGGCTCGCGATGGTGCGCTTCCAAATCAACTCGAACAACCGAAACTCGTCGCTGTGAAGCTGTGATTTGAGTGCGGCCGGAAGCTCAAAAGGATGACCTGCTGGTCGAATGGCTTCGTGAGCCTCCTGGGCGTTCTTGACTTTGGTCGCATAGGTTCTGGGTACATCAGGCAAGTATTCCGCACCATATTCGGCCCGTACTAAATCGCGAGCGTCATCCAAAGCAACCTGCGCTAAATTGGTCGAATCGGTACGCATGTACGTGATATGTCCGTTTTCATACAAGCTTTGCGCCAGCTGCATCGTTCGCCGCGACGAGAACCCGAGCTTGCGATTCCCTTCCTGTTGCATGGTACTCGTCGTAAACGGTGCAGAGGGCTTCGAGCGATAGGGGACTTCTTCTAGAGATGTCACCCGGAATTCAGCCGATTGAAGTCGTTCGACCAGCTTTTGGGCATCCGCTTCGCCTAAAAGCACACAACCGTCGCTCTTCAGTTTTCCCGTACTGGCATCAAAGTCTTTGCCCGTCGGAATCCGTTGGCCATTCACCGATGTCAACGTTGCCTGAAATTGATCCTTCGACGGTGTGGCAAACGAGCCAAGCAAATCCCAATAGGTCGCGGAATGGAAAGCCATGCGATGGCGTTCACGCTGGACGATAATTCGTACAGCCACGCTTTGTACACGTCCGGCAGACAGTTTCGGTCTAACTTTGCGCCACAATAACGGAGAGACTTCGTATCCATAGAGTCGATCCAGAATACGACGAGTTTCCTGGGCGCGAACCAAACCGTCATCGATTTCCCGAGGGTTATCTAAGGCTTCGCCAATGGCTTGTTTGGTGATTTCGTGGAAGACCAAACGATGCACCGGTACCTTCGGCTTTAACAACTCACATAAATGCCAACTGATGGCCTCACCTTCACGGTCTTCGTCAGTCGCCAGATAGAGGTCTTGAGATTCCTGCAACAGCTTCTTTAGCTTGTCTACCTGCTTTTTTTTACCCGCAGGAATAATGTACACGGGAGTAAACTTGTCGTTGACATTCACTCCCAAATATGCCCATTCTTCCTCCTTAAATTTTTTGGGAATCTCCTTTGCACCCTGCGGTAAATCACGCACGTGCCCAATGCTGGCCTCCACGGTGAACCCGGACCCCAGGAATTTGGAGATTGTTTTCGCCTTGGCAGGCGATTCAACAATGACTAACGATTTTCCGGCTGATGCTTTCTTAGCCATGTGCTACGCCCAATTCACAAAATTAAAGTGAAAATAGGGAGGTTAGTTAAACTTTGTCACAATTTCCTATCAGCTTTCGCCAGCGGGATTCCTGAATCGCAATTCTGAAATACTCCCAAACGTCATATTTGCGCTAATCCGCGCTCAATTGACAGAAAAAAACGGGATAAAATCTCCAATCGGTCTGATCAAAGGGACGCTTTGGAGCCATTCTTGGCCAACGTACTCATGTTTTTTACTTGCCAACTGACGACATCCCCTTTTTGGGATTGCATTTAGGTCATCCAGACCTACAATGCCCAGCGCCGTACGATCACAGCTTTCTGGCAAACCATTTATACGTGGCAATGTCAACTGTCAAGCCGGCATACCCCAGACATTTTCTTCAGAAGTCAGGGGTTAGCCTGGTACATGGCGGCCGTGTCTCGGGCAGGATGGACGACTATTCGGCCATTAAATCATCCGCTGATGACTTGGCGTGACCCTGTATGGTTTTTGGTTTTTTTTCCTTTTTCGCTTTTTTTTGCAGGACACAACGAAATGGCTGGTGGCCCTTTAGCATTATTTCGTAAGCATCAGAAAACCTTGCTGGCGTTGTTCGGTGTGGCGATCATGATCGCATTCTTGTTGCCGTCTGCCTCCATGCAATTTTTCAACGGTTCGGGAAATGACAATCCCCGGAACGACGTCGTCGTCCATTGGAACGCTGGCGAACTGAATGAAAACGAGATGTATAACTTGCGGGCAGAACACTCGATCGTCTTGAGAATCCTATACAATCTGGTTGCAGCTGCTGAGCAAAAGGGAGGCACGCCGAACGCAATAGGAATCGTACGCGACCCACGGACAAACTTGATCGTTGAACCAGGTATCTCGGTCGATAATTCTGGACGAGCACTACTGCAAACTGAGCTGCTGGCTAATCGGGCAAAACAACTGGGAATCGTCGTCAATGACCAAATCATCCAGAATTTCTTGGAACAACTGACCGGCAGTGTCCTGTCAGGCGATGAGATCGGCTCCATCGTGAAGTCCGCCTCCCCTGAGGGTATGGATCAAAACAGCCTTTTCCGTGTATTAGGGCGATATCTGGCCGCTCAGAAAACGATGGTGCTCGCCATATCTGGAATGCGAATGGGCACCCCAGGCGAGAATTGGGACTACTTCAACCGCTTGCATCGGCAAGTCACGGCAGAAATCAAACCCGTACCAGTCAGCAATTTCATCGACAAGATCGAAAAACCAAGCAATTCTGAGATACAAAGTTTGTACCAAAAGTACAAAGATCGAGTGGACGATCCGAACGATTCTGAACCCGGATTCAAGCTTCCCGCCCGCACATCACTAGATTTCGTCGTCGCAGACATGCGGCAATTCCGCACCGAGGCCGAGGAAAGCATCACAGACGAAGAGATTCAGACCTATTACGACGAAAATCTGGACGAGTTTAAACGTACGGAACCGCCGGCGGAAGAGACCGAACCTGACGTGGAAGATGGCAGTTCTACGGAGGGTGATTCCCAAGATTCATCCGTTGAAAATGAAGACAATGGAGACACTCCACCAGCCGGTGAAAATCCCAATGAAGCGGCCACCGAAACGGATTTGCCTACAGAGGAAAACACCAGTCCCAGCGAAACGGAAGCAGCATCCGAAACACCGTCCGGCGATTCCGAGCCAGTAGATGATGGTGCAAGCGGCCCACCCCAGATACCGACTCCAGAATCCATAAACTCTGACGATCCACGACAGGCTGTCCCCCAACCTCCGGTTCCCAAGACCGACGATCAATCCAGTCTATCGGAAACATCCTCGGCCCTATTAGCACACACCACCACCGTCGGTGCTCAACGGACTCCGACGCGTGTAGTATCAACGAGTGATCTGCAGGAAAACGAATCTGTTGAAGACATCATCGTACGGGGCCAAGACTCCGCTGAAGATACAGGCGAGGAACCAGATTCAACTGTGGCTGAATCCAGTGAACCCGACAATTCTACGGCAGAAGTTGCCAGCTCTGAAGATTTAGATACAGGTTCCGACCAGCCGACCAGCAGCGATCTTGATTTGGATTTCGATCTGGACTCGCAAGTCTCCGACGAACCCGACTATGGTCACTACACATTGGACGAAGTCAGAGATCGGATCCGCACAAATTTGGCCGTTCCGATTGCTAGTGAAGCCGTCAGAGACAAGATGCAGCAGATTCAACGCGAAATGCGCAAGTATTTTGACGAACACCGACTGTGGCTCGCCAATCAAGCACAGGGGCTGGAAACCAAAGAACCTGCACGAACAGACCTACAACAGTTAGCAGACGAACACGGTCTTGTGGCTGGTAGCGTTCCACTCGTCGACCGTCGCGAATTGATCTCTCAGCACGAAATCGGCAGGTCTCAGGTGATCGAAGGACGCAATGCTGTCCCGATCGCTGACATGCTTTTAGGTACCAATTTATTGCCGTTTATGCCCAAGGACGCGTTTTTATACGACCGGAACACACAAACCGAGAAGTATTTCGTGTTTTGGAAGAGTGGTTCTGAGGAAGAGCGAGTCCCCCAACTCGACGAAGTGCATGACACGGTCGTCAACGTCTGGAAAACAGAGCAGGCCCTTGACCTCGCACAAGCCGAAGCCGAAAAACTGGCCCAAAAGGTCGGCAAATCCGGCCAACGCCTGAGTGACATCTCCTCGGACAACGTGACCGAAGTAGGTCCGTTTTCCTGGTATACGGTAGTCGGAATGACGGACGATCCAAGGGGCCAATTTTTCCTGAGTCCAGTGGAAGGCGTGGAACAGATTGGCAACGAGTTTATGCGTAGCACGTTTTCCTTGTCAGCGGGTGAAGCAGGAACCGCCGTCAATCGAACAGAATCCATTGTTTACGTGGTCCAAGTGATCGACGAAACCACGAACCCAGAGCAACGCCAACAAGAATTTTTCGAAAACCTCGATGAGAATGGCGGTTTTAATCCACAGCTAATGAGGATTGCCGAAATAGAACGGCGCGAACTCCTACGACAATGGTACTTGGACATCGAGGAGGAACTAGAAGTCGTCTGGAATCGTCCTCCCGAACCGGCAACCATTCGCCGTTGACAACCCCCATCCACCATTTCTTTATAGCCCAGCCTGATTTTGGAATTGGCTGGCGGACTGGATTGGGGCAACTTGGTTGGTATCCAATGAGGCAGCTCCCGGATGCGATTGTTGGTTCATCCGGCGACTCATCATCGCCTGCGTCTTGGCCTGCAACTGGCGGACTCGCTTTCCAGCATGCCGATTCGCCGAATGCGACTCGACCAAGTTGGCAGAGGCAGCGGCTGGCTGTGTGTCCATGATGGTTGCTTGTTGATTCTCCATGCCATCTACGTACGGAATCCAATGCACACTGGCATCTGTACCTTCTTCGTAGGATACAGCCTCAACCGCAGATAATTTCGGATCCCGTAGCTTCTTCAATGCCCGTTTGGCATTCTTGTGCTTTGGTTCGATCGAAAGACAACGTTCGATACAGGCCGTCGCCTTTTCGGTCTCTTGACATGACGAATAAATATATGCCAGGTTGAACAAGGCATCCGCTTCGTTCGTACCATGTTGGAATTCGGCGAGTGCATCGTCCGGACGATCTAAGTGCGCGTACACCATTCCTAGGTTGTTGTGAATTCGTGTGGTTCCGGGTGCCAATTTGACGGCTTTCACAAATGCGCTTTCCGCCTGCTCGAGCTCGCCTTTCAAAAACAGACAATATCCCAAATCACTCCAGATTTCGGCATTCGTAGGATTAATTCGGATTGCTTGGGAAAAATTCTCCTGTGCCCTGTCGTATTCCTGCTGGTAATCATACACCACTCCGATGCGGTGATAGGCCCCAGGACGATCCGGCTCCGCTTCAATCAGTTTTTTATAAATCTGCTCTGCCCGGTGCCAATTTTTCGAGTTTTCGGCGACTTTACCCTCGGCAATCTGTTGCTGGTAGCTACCAACTTCGTGTCGTTGCTGACGTTCATCCCTGTTGGCGAACGGCCTGCGCAAACTGATTTTATTCCGAAGTGCATCTGATGAGCAGCCTGTGAAACAACTAGCAACACACAGTGTTGTAGCTACCAAACGACAGATGGTGATGGATTGCATTCCTAGCCCCTTCTATTTCAGCCGCTGCACGGAGGACTAACGATAGAGCCCGCCAGTGCCAAAATTCCTTCGGCCCATGCCGCCACCAAACCCTCCAAAGCCTCGCCCGAAGCCTCCAGCTCCTTGTCCGGCTCCATATCCACCATTTCCAAAAGTGGCGTAGTACGCCTGAACGGCCTCCGACGCGGAATAACCCAACACGAACGAAGGAGCAATGATGACGCGTTCTTGCGCATCTGCAACTCCCATGCGTGTCAAATGTTCCACGATGACCTGTCGGCGTTTCTCGTCTAGCTTGGGATACCGGTCGTGCTTACTTTGCTCAATCACAACCGGAAAGGGAACATGCTCCAACCTTAGAGCGACGGATTCAAGATGGCGCTTGGTCCCCGGTGCAACCTCAGCAGTTTTGGCACGAAACTCATGGTGGTAAAAGATAAAGTCCGCTGCTTCAGCATTGGCCTGCTGAGTTTCCCAGAAAGCATCGCTGACGTTTCCCAAGGGAAACGGACGGCTCTGAGGGGTACCCGAGTCATAGGATTGACATCCCGTAAAAACTAATAATCCGAGGGCCGTCAGCCACCAAAGACTGCGATATTCGACGATTGGACACTCGTTGCCCATCTGCGTATCCCTCTTGGTCAGCCGTCGGCTGATCGTCATTTTTACATTCCCTATCATCATCAACCTACATTTACTCTGAACAACGATCCATTCAGCGAGATTTCTTCTGTCAACTACTGTCCGTGCCCGAATGCTCCCGACGTCACAGCAGTTCCGTTCCCCCGATAGCGCCGTCGCAATCTCGGCCAAGTCGTACTACGATGGTTCTGTGTGGGACTTCCTTCCAAATGACCGTGCAGGAAAAATTCATGATTATTGGCTTCCATAACGTCGAAGCCAGGCAGTGGTGGCACTTCCTCAGGATCAAGCGGATGGATCAATTCTGGAGTCACCAAAATGATCAATTCCGTCTCGTTGTGACTAATGTCACGACGGCCGAAAATGTGTGAAAAGACCGGCAAATTCCCACGTTTGGTGCCATTCACCGAGTCATCAATCAAGCCAGCAATGGCCAAAGTCTGCCCCTCACGCATTTCCACGGTAGTCGTTACCGAACGTACGTCCAAGCCAAACGAGGTATTGTTACTCAATCCGGAATTGATCTGACTGAATTCCGGTGAAACTTCCAAACGGATATAGTCTTTATCGATCACGGTGGGTAGGAAACTAATGATCGCACCAAACGTACGGAAATCTGTCGTGATTGCACCGATCCCCCCCACGCCAACTGCTGTGGGAACAGCAAATTCGCCCCCAGCCACAAATGTCGCTGGACGACCACTCAAGGTCACCAACGTAGGTTCACTCAACATTCGAAGGACACCTTCCTGTTCCAACCAGCGGACACCGATCTGAATGTCGTCTCCATCAAATTGGCTGATCACAGCAGGACCGGTAGTATTCGTACCAGAGGCAGCGTTCAACATCGAATTGATGAATAAACCAGCGGTGTCAGTGACATTTATCTCTGCGTCGACGTCAACTCCATAACCTCGCGCCACGGAACGATTCAGCTCGGCAATCTTTACCTTCAGAGCGATTTGTTGGGGACCGGGAACCCGCAACAAATTGACCAGCGTCAATCCAGAACGTGACCGCCCACCTAGTTCGTTTGGTGAAAGGACCGCAGCAGCCAATCCACCGACTGTTGGATCCTCCGAGCCAAGTTCTGACCCTGAAGGTCCCTCGCGCCGATTGCCGATGCCAGCTTCACTCCGAATGATCTGCAAAATCTGAGCAGCCTCTTGGGCATCTTTCGCTTGCCCTCGTACGATTAGCTTGTCCGCCACAGGAAGCAGTTCGACTTTGCTGTCAGGGAACAACTCGGTCAGAATGCGAGCTAACACTTCATACTCGTCTTCTAACACACGTCGAGCCTCCAAGTCGGGCTCCACATTCACCACATACGTCAACGGTTGATACCCTGTCTTAAACCAAAAGGTTACGGTCGTCGAACCAACTTCTCTACCAATGATGGAAACTTCACGTGGGGTGAACTGCACTAAATCACAGATGTCTGGATCCACAACGGCGGTACGGTAAATGTCATAATCCGTACGCATAAGTACGCTGCGACGCACTGTCACAGTGATTGGATCTGGATCAGGGTCAATCACTTCGAACGGAGCGCCATTCATTTCGGCAGGCGCGCCTTGCTCTTCAAACATAGCGACATCGTCATCGTCAGCCGAATCGTCAGCCTCAAATTCTTCGATGGGCTCGTCCTGGAATGGGTCTTCCGGAATCTGGAAGTCGATCACACGTGTCCGACCGATGGCATCTGTAAACCGAGATTCGGCTTCATGGGTTACTTGGCGAACTACCTTGGAAATGGTGTCGCCTTCGAACAACGGCCCCCTACCAGCGATGAGCGGTGCAATCCGTCCGGCCCGACGCAGCGTCGAACTCTTTTCCGGCAACGGGGGTTGGGGATTCGATTGACGCACACCGGGCGGACTAATGTGTAACAGTCGGTTGGACTGCCGAATCCCAGGCCCTTCGAATTGGAAAGGTTTTTCGATGCGTTTCGAACCGTCCGTCTTTTCGACCTGGTCCCGACGAATCTCGAAATCATCGAGGCCGCCCTCGGAAAGCGGTGCGGTCGACTTTTTACGTGCTGCGTTCGGAAACCGCGACAACTCTTGGGGCGTTAACCGATTCGATTTCAGAACATCTTTCTTGGAATTCTTGGTCATACCACGAAAGCGTCGAGGCAGATTGAAATCGTTCGAAGTCGTGGTTACTGATTGGTCGCTCCCTGACCCTTCCTCGGACAATTCGGGACCATGTTTCGCGTCAGCTACCGTGCAGCATGCCACCACTATCCCGAGTGCGACTATCCCCGACAACCATCTGACGCCGCGAACCTCACGCTGGCGATTTGTTTCCATCCGCCATGTCCAGCTAAGTCGCAGCAAAGCCATGGTTGTTCCCCCTCTTGGCAGGTCGGGCACGTTTGCACCCTAATAAACGGACTGTTCTATCTATGTTTTTTTAGTTCTTCCTGGTTTTTCCGGCACGACTCTCAATCCGAACGAGCGATCAGCAAGCGCAATAGCTACGACGATTTTGAGAGCCTGCAAATTCCTATCGGGGAGCAGCTGAGTAAACATTGAGAAAATATGACGATTCCACCAATTGGTTCGAACTTTGCGATAAATACGGTTATCGGGGCAACTGGACTGGACGATGAAAAGATTGAAGGTGTCACACAATAGACAAATGCTGTATTGCTAGCACGATTACCAAGGAACGGTCGCGTGTCACAAACCTTTCATAGCTGGCAAGGCCGAAAGTCATTCGCTGCCTTTTCGTTTGCGCTTCTCATCATTTCTGGCAATCCAGCCTGGTCGGGTGACGTCTCACAGGTTTTGCGAGAATCTGCGGTTCCTCCACCAGCAGTCGTCGCCCGTTTGCGGCTCCCTGCGGGAACAAGCTACATGGGTGGTGTGGTTCGCCAGACAGACAACTTCGTTGTCTGGGCCCGAACTCATCCTCGTGACGCCAATTGGGCTGCCCGAGAATTACAACGTGCGTGGACCGATACCACTGCATTGTTCGATCAATGGTCTACCAGCCATCGACTCCGGGGCCAGCGCCAAGGACCAGTACCTGTGGTCATTGACAATCGGCCACAACGTCAGCGCCAATTTGCTGCTACACCGTTCGCAGTGGAAAACGGACTTCCGATGGTATATATCAATGCAGCAGTGAACCAACCTCCGATAACATCACAGCTATCGTCGGTCCGTGCCGCTGCGGCTCAAAGCTTCCTGTACTTGAACGATCTTGACCGTCGGCTACCAGACTGGGCCGAGGAAGGAATGGTAGATTACATCCGTCACGGCCCTCGCAACGACGAGAAACCAGCAGCGGGTAGATCTTTTCATGCAGACACGATTCATGGCGGGCGGTTCGAGTTCCTTCTCGAGGGCGCTGATTCGAGGTATGCCCCCAACTTATTCACGTCTCTGTCCACCATCCCCCAATCACCCCCCCGCTATCAGCCGATATCTCGACTCAGCCAAACCCACCTAGATCGTCAAAAGCTGACGAGATCGCAGTCGGTGTCAGCACCTCCGTCAAGGTCACTGGATCAACTTTGGTCACGAGCGGAAATTCAGTCACACTACGCTGCTTGGAAACTTGACCCGCTTGACCAGATGCCTATGTGGGATCCAGACAAAGGACTTTCGAACAAGCTAGAACAACGACAACGCGAGATGGTGCTGCTGCTGAAGCTGATGTGGCGTTTTCAGTGGCCCAGCGAAACAGACATTTCCAGGAGGACAACGCCATCGTCGATAGCATCTAAAAGCGTGACGGTGGAATCTGGGACCTACGAACCGACCTTTGACCTAAGAGATTTTCACGAGTTCTTGACCGACCGTGACACGCCTCGCTGGGCCACGCGAGATATTGACGGCTCGTTGTTGCTTTCGGAGCATCAGCGCCGCATCGATGCATTGTTTGCACTTGGAAAACGCCGGTACCACGTTGTCAAAAGAGATGGCCTCATCGTATTGCTAAACCATTGGTACGCCGACGTTGACTTGGTGGCCTGGCTGGAAGACAACCCGCAGAATTCGGGGCGACCTATCGCCGAAGTTCGGCAAGCGCGATCTGAATCACAACGCCGCAGGTTGGATTGACATCCCATGTCCCATCCTTCAATTCGGTTAGATCGAGGCCGCGCAAATGGTGGCTCTCATGGTCATAACGATCGTTGATGGGTATGAGATGCTCGATGCGGGAAAAAGTTTTCGCCACGAGACGTAGCAACCCACAAGCCAAAGCCGTCCACAACAAGTCCGACTATTTCAAACAATGGCCAGAATGTGTGGATCTTTTCATGGTGGATCTCAGCGCGGAAACGCGGCAAAGCGATGATTGCGGAGACATTATTCTGGACGTGGTGTAAAGCGAGACATCGCCCATCGCCCCCATTTTGGAAAAAAACGGTGTAGCCAAACAAGTCCCCGGCCGCCTACGGAAAGAATCAATTCCTGCCTGCCTTGCTCCATCGCTCGCACAACAGCGCGAGCCACCTGAACCGGACGCATGGAATTCCGGTCATTTAACTGTAGGCTGAACCGACCAGACTGGGCTTTGTCAAAGAATTCCGTTCGGGTCGTGCTAGGCGCAACGTATAGCACGTCAACCCCGTGTGGAAGAAGTTCCGCTCGCACTGCGTCGCTAAATCCCCGTAGTGCGAATTTGGTGGCACCATATTCACCCTTGAACGGAACAGAAAAGTATCCCAAAACCGACCCGATATTGACGATTAGAGATTGCTTGCCCTGCTTTAGGAATGGAAGGGCAGCTTTGGTCAACTCGATCGGCGCAACCAAGTTAACTTCCACTAGATGGCGCAATTCTTCGGCGGTGCATTCTTCCCAAGACCCGATCCGCCCGACGCCCGCGTTATTGACGAGCAAATCCAATCCACCCATCCTATCCATCGATCGTTGCACCAATTCCTGCCTGACTTGAGGATTGGTAATGTCGCCCACCACAGCCTCAGCGTCGCTGCCCGCAGCATTCACAACTCTGACAACGTCTTGCAGACGTTCAGCATTTCGCGCTAGCAAAAGCAGTTTGACTTGCCGCCGCGCAAGCTCCAACGCAATTTCTCGGCCAATTCCAGCGGAGGCGCCAGTTACGACGGCACATCTGCCACGAAGATCTCTTTTCAAGCCACGTCTTCCTGTGGATGGCTAGGGGCAAAGCGGTCCTTCTTCCCCGAATCGGCATCCTTCATGGTCGCATCATCCGCTACTCCATGGTTGGAATCATCGTTTTTGGACCGATCCGTGATAATGACCCCCGTCCCGCTGATACGTCCCAGATGTTTCTGGGGTAAACGGCAATGGATCGTGACGCGATCATTGGAAAACCTCTTCGACAAGATTTCACCATGGGCAGCCAGGTACGCCATGAGTCGACCATTCGAAACAGCCGTTTCCACTTCTACATCACAAAAAGCATGACTTAACGCGTCACTAACTGCCGCCGCTAGTTGCAAATGTCCTTCACCAGATCGAGCGCTGATGGGAATGGCGTTCGGGTAGCGATTGAGGATACCCTCTACGCCAATTGCCGCCCCCGGAACATCAACTTTATTCAGCGCTAACAGCGTGTTCTTTTCTTCAATACCGATTTCTTCAAGAACGTTATACACAGCCGCTATCTGCTCGTTGGCAGAAGGATGGCTGGCGTCGGCAATATGTAACAGCAGATCTGCTTGACGAGCCTCTTCCAACGTTGCCTTGAAACTTGCAATCAAACGGTGAGGCAAATCTCGTATGAATCCTACGGTGTCACTTAACAACACGGGCCCCCAATGAGGCAATTGCCAACGCCGAGTCCTCGTGTCAAGTGTCGCGAACAATTTATCCTCGGCCATCACTTCCGCGTCGGTCAAACGGTTCATCAACGTACTTTTGCCCGCATTGGTATATCCGACCAAAGATACCGCCATCAAGCCTCGTCGCCCTTGCACTTGGCGTTCTTTGCGGGCTTCGATGACCTTAATTTCATTGCGTAGATCAACGATACGGCGCTCTACCAGACGACGGTCAACTTCTAACTGCTTTTCACCCGGACCGCGCATTCCAATTCCCATGTTAAGCCGTGACAGGTGAGTCCACATTCGTTTCAACCGCGGCAATGAATATTCAAGCTGCGCGAGTTCTACGGCCAGCCGTGACTCATTGGTTCGCGCACGCGTTGCAAAAATATCCAAAATGACCTCGGTACGATCCAAGACTTTGACGCCCGTACGCTTTTCAAGGTTTCGACGCTGGGCCGGGGTGAGATCGTTGTCAAATAGAACAACGTCCGCCTTGTGGTCTTCAATAAGGGAAATCAATTCATCTACCTTACCGCTGCCAAGATACGTGCTGTTGAGAGGTGTATCTCTTCGTTGAGTCAAGCGGGCAACGACCCGAGCTCCTGAAGTTTCGGCAAGACCATCCAGTTCTTCGAGCGGGTCCGATAGATGCTGGTGTTTAGGTAGTATGACACCAACCAGCACGGCTTTTTCGCAAAGTACACTTTGCTTTCTGTCAAGTTCTATCACAGGTGATGGGGTCCTCCTCAAGAAACCGACCAGACAACAGTCTGTCTCTATTTTACTTTGCCTCAGCAAACCCACACGATCAGTATACCGTCATTTCTGTGAACAGCCACCACGATCGTGTCAACCTGCTGAACTGCCCGGGTTTACTTCGTCGCGGTTTGCCGCATAAAAGCTCAGAAACCAGGCAGTGCTGATCCCAGATTTAGCCCTCTTGAGGCAGGAAAAGATTCGAGCCTAGGGACTGCACCAGTTTCATACCCTCCATTGTCTTGTGCACGTCCTCTCTGAGGCACTTCACCACTTTTAGGTACTGCAGGCCAAAATTAGTTTTAAAAGCTGTTAGCTAAGATTTACGATAGCTTTCAGGGCACGGTGGATTGAGGAACTACCATCTTGCCAGGCTGTCGTACAGGGTTTTGGAGACCGCTTCCACCCTACAAAGAACTCTGACGCAGAATCCGCGCCCCAGAAGGTAAATTGCCGAAAGCAATTGGCAGGAAGATGCACAGGCCTAGGACACAAAACAAGTCAGCGAACGCTATCGTAGGTAAAGCATAGCTAAAGATGCCCTGGAAGATACTTGGTGAGTCACTTTCGATTCTCCTGGGCCACCAACGAAATAAAACCTCACCAAAATCTAACCCTGAACAAGCACCAACCACCATTTAGCAGCCATTCTTTTGCTCCCATCAAGGGACGCTATCAAAAATACGACCTGCAACCGAACATCCACCTGCCACCATTGGTGCACTCAGGTAACTGCCAGCTTTTTTGACAGACCTGCCAGCATTGCTAGCACCCAAAAGGCGCAAAACAAGGGGTTTATGCATGCCATAAGTTGCAGCACAGCAATGAAATCGATGCTGCTCTTGACTTAGTAGCAGTGATTGAGGTAATTCCTGACATATTGGGAGGCCGGTTCAAGGAAGGATTGGTTCTTTTTCGCAAACAGTAAGGAGTTTGACATGCAACAAGTCGCTCAGCAGCCGCAAACCACAGGGCCAACGATGACTGCACCCACGATACCTTCACCACCAACACACACATTACCACCAGCGGCTCCACATCCGTCGGCCATTCCGGCTGAAAATCGTCGTCGCGAGGTTCATCGCATTGCTGGCGAAATCTATCGGCAGAATCCCGATTGGGTCACATTCTTCCGTGAAGTACTTGGTGTAGAAGGAATCGCCCGTCGTATGTTCCCGTCGACGGATGAATTCCTCTCATTCGAGCAAACTGCCGAATACCTGGAAATCCAGCAGATGGTAGCAAAGCTACGCGAGAGCAATCGCACACAGGCCCACGGTGCCGAGCCGACCCGTGTTATCACCGTGCGTCTTCCGAAGAGCTTGCATGAATCGCTACGCACCGAAGCTCACGAGCGTCGCACGAGCATGAACAAACTCTGCATCTCCAAGCTTCTACAGGTCATTGATGGCAATCTGATCCCACACGAATAAATTGCCAAGCCTGAAAATAACAATACATTGAGTTGGGGTGGCTAGCTTGCTGGGCACCCCACATTTTATTTTAGGTTCGACGACTCGGGTCGATCACTTACGCTAGGTGGTCAACCAGAAATTTGTGCCGTCGTGCCGCGATTCTGGAGGGGTTTCGGGGAAAAAACTGGCACACGTTGTGGCGAAGCGGACCGATAAGCCGGGTTCTGTTCCCACGTGCGAATTCCGCACACGGAAGCGATCATTCCTCTAGGATGCCGATTGCTCGACAACTCAAGCAGCCTACCCGAGAGTCATCACGGCACGGACCGCGCCGCTGCTCTCTGTGAAGAGAACATGCTCTCTGTTTGACCTTGCTCCGGGTGGGGTTTACCTAGCCGAGCGAATCACTCCGCCCGCTGGTGCGCTTTTACCGCACCGTTTCACCCTTACCACCCCAAAGGGATGGCGGTTTACTTTCTGTTGCACTTGCCCGGGTCTTACGACCGGTCGGCGTTACCGACCACCCTGTCCTACGGAGCCCGGACTTTCCTCTCGTCTTCTCAAGAAGACCAGCGATCGCCCGGTCCACTTCGTCTCAACGTGTGTTACCAAAGAGTTCCAAGAAACTAACTGATTTTATTCTAACCACCAAGACTTGGCACATCGACATTGGTCAAACGACCTTGCCACGTGTCTCGGCGTGCAAATTCTGACATCACCGCTTGTCGAATCGCCGGCTTATCAAGACTCCATGAGGGCCCAACAAAGTATTTTGGAGGCGCTTCTCCGCTAATACGTTCGACGACAATATCTGAGGGAATTCGTTCCAAAAAATCGACCAAAACGGAAACGTAGTTATCGCGATCCATCAAAGTCACTTCGCCACGTTCAACCTGTTCACCTAAAGGTGTATTTTTAACGGCATACAAGTTATGCATTTTTACAGCGTCTGGATGCAACCGCGCCACCTCTTCGGCAGTTGCTATCATGTCTTCGTGGCTCTCCCCAGGTAAACCGAGCATGATGTGCAAACATAACTCGAACCCACGATCCCTGCTTCTCTCAACCGCATCCACGGTGGTCTCATGGCCGTGCCCTCGATTCATCCACTCGAGAGAACGATCATGCATCGTCTGCATCCCATATTCGACGGTAACGTACGTTGACTGCGCCAACTCTTCAAACAAACTCAGAACCGGTTCTTCTACGCAGTCTGGCCGCGTCCCTACGGCCAAGGCAATAACCTTTGGATGAGACAAGGCGGAGGCGTAAAGCGGCTGCAGGCGATCCACTGGGGCGTAGGTATTGGTGGCGGGTTGGAAATACGCCATAAAATGGTCGCAATCGTAGCGTCGTTTGAGTCGTCGAATTCCCTCATCAATCTGATCCAGAATCGGTTGCTTGGGTTCGCGTCGACTGGGACTAAAACTGCGGTTGTCGCAGAATGTACAACCTCCTACCGCAACCGTCCCGTCCACATTTGGACAAGTAAATCCTCCGTCCACGCTGACGCGCTGAACACGGTGTCCAAACCGCTGGCGCAGGAAAAAGTTATAGGCAAAATATCTTAACCCCGCCGCATGCCAGTCCAAATCGGTCGGTAGCATGAGAAAACCGTCTGTTGACGTTGAAACAAGACCTATCTACAGTAGAAATAGGGCATTTAGTAATCTGTCATCCTAATTTTTTTGCATTTCCCCCGCCACTCCACATTGGGATCTCGCCAGAGAACCCCAGAAAAGAGAAACGGTAAGGAGATAAGGGACAAGGAACTCAGTAAGGCACGTTGAATGTTTGGACAATTGATACCCGTGGGGGGTGGAGACGTCATTCCGTTATTGAAAAACAACTTATTGGTGGGCCGTCGTGAAAGTTGTGACATTGTGCTTCGTTTTAGCAATGTTTCAGCCCATCACTGTGAATTGAACCTCAAGGATGGATACTGGTTTGCGAAGGACTTAAAGAGCCGCAACGGCACCAAAATTAATGGTGTCCGCATCACCGAACGCTGTTTGGAGCCGGGAGACGTTTTAGCCGTCGCCAAACACAAATACGAAGTCCAATATTCCCCCGCCGAACTGGGAGCCACTGGGCCGCCTCCCATCGAAACCATTGGCGAAGAGATCTTGGGGAAATCACTGTTGGAAAGAGCCGGGCTCGATCGACGAACTGGCTCAGAAGACCGTTCACCAGATATCGGTTTTCGTGTCAAACGGGTGCGTGAACCACCCGAAACAGAACGTTAAAGTTGACACTTTCTTGCGCAAGTGCGGTGTGTGAACCATGACAGGTTCCCCTGTATCCCACACCAACATCCTTAGCTACTCCTGCCCACGTTTCTTGAAACGCGAAAGCTTCTTGAAACGCTAAAAGAAAACGCTACAGGCAGCCACCACAACTGCATCAGCGGTAGCGGCTCAGGAACAGCAATGATGACGCCTGACAAACCATAGAGGCGGTTGAAATTAGAATGGACCTGTGAAGCGTCGGCCACCCATAGAGAACCCGACGCAAAACTATCGCCGACCACGGACTGCGGATTGAGCCCTCCTAATGGTGAAATCGTTGGCGATAATTCCGCAGCCGTCCCATCTGCAGCCGTACCAGTCCACACCGTTCTTGCAAACGACGGCAACAGATCGCCGTGTTCGGTGCGATCGATAACATGTGACAGGCCTTGTCCACTCCAAAGGTCGTTGTAATCGGCGGCGATCAAGCTGTGAAATAAGAAGATCGGCACTCCCGCTCCGTGCACGCTCGGATTGGTCGCCGTATTGTCGCGTGCATCAATAGCATCGGTCGATGCAATCGCTGTCCACGTTTGTCCCAATGGCGACAACAACGAACTATCGGCAGCTAATTGCACGATGGAGTTGTAATCCGCAATATCTCCAGAAGTTGCATCGTGAATCGTCGACGTCGCAAAGACCAAACGGTAAGGATCGCCAGGGTTTAAGGATGGAGGAGTTAAAGGTCCGGCAATGACATAAGCCGGTAAGCAGGCAAGACTTAAAACAGACAGAAACGCAATGCCTTTGACGCAACAACGCCCTGGTTGTGACATTAGTACACTCCCTTGCAGTGATAGCCAACGAACTGAAACAAGATCGACGCACGAATCAGGAGAAACGAATACATCGACGTGAGCCGTCGAAATTTTCCTTGTTGCTGCAGGACGAAGCCTGACGTGTTGCAGCAGTGAAACAAGTTCACCTAGAAATGAATGAGCGGTCTGCCCCATATGAATTTTGCCCCATTGACCGCAGGCGTCGCCTCCCACAGCCAAAAGCAATCTACTCCTTATCAAGACTTCGTGTCAATGAGTCTATCAATACTACCCAACTTGCCAGGCTCCTCACGGTCGGTTGAGCATGCAATAGTTGATAGCTTCATGACAAAGAGTAGGCACAACGATTGATGACAGAAAACTGAAGCACCTGTTTTTTCTGCCTTCCTGTTTCAACATGTATTTCCTCCCTGCCGAGTACCCTCTGCCAAGCGATTGGCGATCAATATCCCCACCGCAATCTTTGCGTCTGCGTGTTTCAAATTACCACCTTTTTCTCAAGCCAGACGGCAGTGACTCTTTTTCGACCGATCAGTCGCCCGTTCACTGGTGAGGAATGAATCCCCCAGCCTCGATGTGCCGTTTCCCAATTTGGCGCACCGTGACGATACCGAAAAAAGTCCTCGCATGCCTGCAAGAACCCGTGTGAGTCAGTTTCTTCAGGACTGCGTTTGCACACGACTCAACTCACATCCCTAAAACTACAGCTCCACGTCGTCCAACAACTCCTCATCATCCGATAAATCATCTGCATTGAATTCCCATTCCAGCCGTATGGCGCGGGTATTTTTCTCTATTTCGAGCAGCGTGCCGACGAGGCCAATGAACATGATCATATTCACCCAGACAAGCAGGGCTGCCCCCGCACACAACACAAAGATCAGCAGCCCGCCCATAACATTACCCATTGCGACAATCATGTAGAAGCAAATCCCAAAGCCGACCACAGGACTTACAACGCAGCTAATTGTCACGCACCAGTACATGCTTTCCAGAATCTTGTAGTAGACTCGATTGCACCAGGTCACCACAGTTGACCGTTTCGTATCTTGGAGCTCTAATTCGGCAGCTAGTCGCGCCTTTTCCTGGCGCAATAATTCTCGTTTTCTTAGCTTGGCCTCACGTGCCCGCTGTTTCTCTAGACGCTCTTCACTTTGCCTCTGCTGCTGATCCTTGGCTTTTTGCGCCTCTTGGCGCTGGAATGCATGTATGTTGTCAGCCCCTGGAACCATGAATGTCGCCTGGCAGTCTGGGCATGAGTCTTCCTTACCGGCCAGCTCAGCCTTGGAGGCAAGTTTGGCACCGCACGACGGACAGGGATACTTTACTGAGAGCTGTCCAAAGGTGTTTCTAGCAACACGAACGCTTGGATCTATTGCCGCCATATGGTACCCCATCTTAAAAGTGAAAAATCCCGATGTCGTGCGCAGCTTCCACACAGATTTGTGCACCGAATGAATTCAGGATGCTTTTGTGAACACATGGTTGCCACACCTGAGGCTCAACAAGCACCATCATAACACTCTTGCCCGCGCGGCGGTGGACAACCTACACGGTTTGGTCTCGAAACGTTTCACAGCAAGGTATGTTATGGGAAAAGAAAAAGAGCAGGAAGCTTTGTGGAAATCATTACCGAGAACAAAAACCTGCCCGAGATATCGCGTCCGCTACTGGTGTAGCGATTCACCCCTGAGCCCGACTTCTCCACTTCCAGTTGTACCTAACGGTGTCACGTCCACATCTGCCGATCCAGCATGCGATAGTTGACAGCTTCATGGATGTGTTGTGCGCTGATACTGGAACACTGATCGAGATCTGCGATGGTCCGTGCGACTCGCAGTACTTTGTCATGAGCGCGGGCCGAAAGCCCCATTTCATTGACACTGGAAGTAAGAATACTCATACCCTCTTTATCTAACTTGCAATGCTCACGAACTTGACGAGAGCTCATCTGACCATTGTGCCTGACGCGTTCGCCTGCAAACCGTTCCTCTTGAGCCGTGCGCGCCGACAACACCATCTCACGCATCGCGGCACTGGATGTTCCTCGACTACCATTCGACAATTCCTGAAACGGCACAGCCGGTACCTCGATGTGGATGTCGATTCGATCGAGCAACGGACCCGAGATTTTAGACATGTACCTTTCCACTTGCGGAGGCGAACAATGACAGTCACGTTTCGGATCGCCACGATAACCACAAGGACACGGATTGAGGGCTGCGATCAACATCAGGTCGGCCGGGAACGTTGTGGAACTTAACGCTCGGGCGATCGTGACGGTGCCATCCTCCAATGGCTGTCGTAAAACTTCCAGCGTCGAACGACTGAATTCGGGAAGCTCGTCCAGGAAGAGAACTCCATTGTGAGAAAGAGATATTTCGCCAGGAGTGGGGACAGAGCCACCTCCGACCAAACCAGCGTTGCTGATGGTGTGATGGGGCGTCCGAAACGGGCGAACCGCCATGAGCGGCTGTCCAGGTTGCAATCGTCCCATCGCACTGTAAATCCTCGTCGTTTCAATCGACTCACCGGCGGACAACGTCGGTAAAATCGTCGGCATGCGCTTCGCCAACATGGTCTTGCCGGACCCCGGTGGTCCGACCATCAGCAGATTATGTTTGCCGGCAGCCGCAATCGTCATAGCCCGCTTGGCCATTTCCTGGCCACTGACATCAGCAAAGTCGTTTTCGTCGTGCGACAATTGGTCAAACAACTGGTCCAGCTGAGACGGCCGTGGATCAATGTCAACATCTTCGGTAAAAAATGCAACCGCTTGAGCCAAACTCTCGACCGCAATCACGTCCACTTCTTCGACCACGGCTGCTTCGGATGCGCTGGCTGACGGCACCACAATCCCATCCAAACCATGTTGGCGCGCAGCGGCAAGGGACATCGACAGTGCCCCTTTGGTGGGACGAGTATTGCCTTCCAAGGCCAATTCGCCCACAACAGCATAACGGTGAAATTTTTCCGATTGAATTTGGCCACTGGCAGCCAACAGTCCTAGGCACATCGGCAAATCGAACGATGCAGCCTGCTTGGGCAATTCTGCTGGAGCCAGATTAAAAACCACTCGGTCTTGTGGCCTGGCAAAACCCGAATTCACCATCGCCCGTTCCACACGATGCAGGCTCTCTTTTACGGCGGCTTCGGGCAACCCAACCAAGATGGTTTTTGGCAACGCTCCTGGTGAAACATCGACCTCCACCTCCACCGGTAGGGCTTCGATTCCCAGCATGGAAAAAGTGTTCAGTTTGGCAAGCATAGTAGCACATCACGATTAGAGCACAGAAAACGGCGTCCACTGCCGCCATTTATCACGGCCTTAGCAGGAGCTTGCAATAACTGAACACGCCCACGATTCGGTGAAAAACCAAGAATTTCAGGAGACTGGTGTCGAGATCAGCCGTCCCCGATCCGGCCCTCCGGAAATAGACTCTCGTTCCTCGTAGGTTTGATCTCAGCCCACCTGAAACTCAAAATTCATGAAGCGCTAGAACAGCGTTTCCGAAATACCGTCGACGTCCAACGGTTCAGACACTGTTGCCCAATACTCACCCCTCCGGTTGATCCCAGGGGTTCGTTGCCGTGTCCACTTTTTCTGGCTGGGGGTGCAATTCGAGTTCGTCAGCAAGTACACGTTCCGGAGCCTCTTTGTGTTTGTAACGCATCTCATCGACGACAGAGAAAAGGTTCAACACGAACACCAAGATAGCTCCGGTAACAAGCATCACGGGCACGACAGGGACTCCTGGCAAGATGGGCGCTGTGTAAACCAGGATATTGCCCTCCGCTGCCTTGAACGTAGTCCAAAATGGATTCGCAATTTGCAGTGGCGAGTAGTTGAATTCGTACAAGATGCCCCATTGCCCCCCCAAAGCACATGCCGTGCCCCCCAACAGAAAGACCATGTGTAATAACGACCCCCACAGCATTCCGCAGGACACAAAACGACGAATCCCTGCAATCACCAGACGAATCAACCCCAGATAGAGGACGACATATGCTGAGCAAATCAAGCCCAACACGAACACGTCCACGTCAAACGTTCCACCCTTGCCGACCTGGACCACCACCATCACTCCCACGGCCCACACGGTCATGGCAACCACATTGCCCACCGCAAACATGTACCCCGTACCCGGCCCAGGATTGAACCACGTAAAGAGAACACGGCCTAGACTGGTAACGGGCAACGACCGTTTAACACGCTCTGACATGACGGGAGATTCACAAGTCATGAAGACTCCCATGGCGTACCAGAACATGGCAGCCTGGATTATGAACCCCATCACAACATCTTCGTCGTAGGAACGCGCGGTGAAATAGGCACACCAGCCGGCGATGATCATGTTGGCGAGCAGCATACAGGATCGAAGACGAGTCGATCTATTTTCACCGACAGGCGCAATTCGCGCCGCAGCAGCCAAGCACACGAGCATCCCTAGCACCACGAAAAAACTAAATGCACACAGTTGAATTATCCAAAAGTCGAATTCTCCGACCGAGAATGCACCAAACAACACAAGTTGTGTGCCTGTGATGCAACCAACGAAAAAACAAAACAGCAACCCACCGCCTAGCGCCACCATCAAGAACCCTTGAGCTGTACTGCCAACTGCCATGGTGGCCAATAACAGTCCCACGGCAGACAACCCAATGGATCCTGCAAACACATAGAGCATCAACACAAGAATCGTAAGGATGTCGATTCCGCGCAGCAGATAGGTAAAGGCAAGACAAGGTGACAGCGCAGAAAGATAGATCAGCATTTGAACCACCGAGCTGCCTAACTTGCCCACAATAATTTGCAATGGGCTAAGTGTGGTGATGGACACAAGCTCGAAAGTACCGTCATTGCGTTCCCTGGCCAAAGACAAAAAAGAGGCAAACGGGATGACCACCAATAACGGAAAAGAAAGAATCCACAAATAACCCACAATCATCATGGGACCGGCTGGTACATAATAGATGCCCGGCATATTGCAAGACACACCAAACACCGACCATACCCATCCGATCAACAGCAGAAGCAGAAACGTGAAAAAGAATTGGAAGCTTTTGAATGCCTGACGACCTTCCTTCACCAGAATCGGATTTAAGAATTCGCTGGAAATGGCGAAAACACGATCTACTCTGCCCAGTTCGGCATCCGGCGCGGCCCCAAAGGGCGATTCGTCTCTTACCGATTTAGCCGTCCAATCTACCGAATTCACTGTACCTGTCCTTTCGTTACCTCCAGGAACACGTCTTCTAGTGACTGCTGACGGCTACCAAATTGCACTATCCGAAAACCAGCTTGAATGATGTCACGCAGCAAATCGGCGTCTGCTTCTGTATCATCTTCACGGATCACCGCAATCACGTCTCCATCCACACGCAACTGACAATTCGCATCACGCGATTCCAGCCATTGCACAAGCCCCTCGGCATTGGACAGGACCCGCATGCTAACGACGGTTTGGAGAGACGCGTCCTGGCCCTTGCCCTGAGTCCTCGATCCTCGTTGAATCTCATCCACAGATCCAACCGCCAACAGTTTCCCTCGCTCCAAAATCGCCACCGTGTCGCACATTTCGGCCAGTTCCGTCAAAATATGCGAGCTAATCAGAACGGTTTTCCCATCCGCCCCTAACTGGCCAATCATTTGCCTTAATTCAATACGAGCCCGAGGATCCAATCCAGCCGCCGGTTCGTCCAGGATGAGGACCGCCGGATCGTGAATGAGTGCCCTTCCCAAACATAAACGTTGTTTCATCCCCTTGGACAAACCTTGAATAGGTTTTGCCGCTAAGACATCCAGGCCGGTAAAGGACATCACATGCCGTACGGCTCGATTACGAGCTGCCCCCATCAAACCGTAGGCCCGCGCAAAAAAATCCAGGTACTCCTGACAATCAACGTTGTTGTACGTACCAAAATAATCGGGCATGAATCCTAGTCGACGCCTGACTCGGTCGGGATCGTTCACAACCGAAAGGCCATCAACCAGTGCATCACCGGCCGTCGGTAAATCAAGAGTGGCCAGGATCCGCATGCTGGTAGTTTTCCCAGCACCGTTTGGACCGATGTAGCCGAATATCTGACCACGCTGCACCTCAAATGAAATATCATCGACAGCACGAGTCGTGCCAAAAAAGCGATGAAGACGGCGGATGGTGATCATGGACATAAAGTACCGGGACCATTATGGGACGGCAGAACGAGCATCCCTCTCTGCTTGGTGTGGCTCCCAAACACCTCGAACCACATGAAAACTGGCTTCTTCCTGAACCGATTCGATACCCAACGGAATTTCAGCGTGGCGATCGACCATTGCAAGATAACTGCTTGACGGTAACTCAATACCGCCACCGCGCACCAGGTGATCGAACGCAACCTCAAGCACTCCTGTTTCCATGGTCGGTTCCGGGGCCTGGTCATCAATCGTCCATCCAGCGTAATAAGCCGAAGCACGACCGAATGCGAGGTCAGAAATAGTTTCGTCATAACCGGGTGGAAATGCGGGAGCATGACCGGCTGATCCGCTCAACCACCTCGAAGTGGCCTCCGCAAAATCGATGGCTTCCAGCGACGATGTTTCCGCCTGCGCTATCGATTCACCACTGAAATAATTGCCGTCGGCATCTCGCCACAACAACAAATGGATAGACACGCCCAATTGATTGACTATTCCGGGTGGGCCGCCATCCTTACTCGGCAACAGTCGCACTCCCAAGCTGGTCTCACGAGAACGTCCCACGAGCCATTGACAAGTCACCCTTGATTGCATGTACCCATTGCAATAATTCTGTTCACCGTCCGCGGTCCATCTCAACTCACGGTGCAACCTACGACGCGTCCCAGGCAAAGGGATGTGTTCGATAGGGAAAACCACAACATCTGCGGGAAACGTCAAACCGTCTGATGGCACCATACCAGCGTAGTAGGAGTGCCGCGACCAACACACCGTTCTACCAGTACGTTGGTCGATCTCCGTAAAACTGCGAATGCGGACTCGACTTCCTAGTCCATCGGCTAACAACGCCCAGGCAAACAGGCATATGGTCACCATGGCAGCTCCCACTGGTACGGTAACCATTAGCAAATAGATCTTCCTCCAACGCCGTAAAAACGTGTAATTGACCGGCCCGATCAACAACGCGAATACTGAAATGAGAAACACAAAGGTCTTCACCGGCGCCAAGCCGACTCCCATGATGAGGAATTTCCAGTAATCCCTATTAAGCCTACGCAGCGAAATGCCGTGCCGTTGATACCACATCCAACTCCGAGTAGGGACAGCATTGAACAAACAATTCCACTGCTGGCTATCTCCCGGAAAAATTTCGTCGGCACCGAAAACAACAATTCTTCCCAGGCTGTAATCTCGCATTGCAAAAATAGGAATCTCAGGCAGCGGTTTCCTTTGTTGATCCATAACAGCCGGCGCGGACCCTCCGTTTCGCCAGTTTTTCAGTTTTTTGAAAGACCGTATATCACCTAAGTACTGTTGCGTGGTCGCAACCGTCCATTTACCTTTTCCCGAAAATCTCCGCTCCGCCTCCTTGGTCCGTGTCAAACCAACAAGACTTTCCAGCTCCTCCAAAAATTCGTAATTCGCCCCCAATCCGTACACACACAACGTAGGCCCCGCTGCCAACCATGATCGCAACGCCGTCCACCGCGCAGTATCTTTGTCGATCAATTGCTGGAGATCGTCAAACAAAATGAAAACCATGTCGACCGTCGAGTATTCAAGCCAGTTGGAAGGCAGTTCTGATGGATGCAAGAGTTCAAATGCGTCCAACCCTTTCACATTCTGCAACGTACTTACGTCGCCACTCCCCTGTGACAACCGCGAGTTGGGACTGGATGGTCCGCCACTCCAAGGCGTACCTGCCCCGGAAGGATCGGGTAAACACTGATACAAAACGCCAACATCAGGTAGGTTTTTCGATTGAGCCATCCCAGCTTGGTTTTGTACGGACCGACGCTGGTCGCGCACAGGCGCATCCGCATCGACAATCAAAATCGTGGGAATTGCTTCGGAATACGTATTATTTCCGGCGACTGTTATCGCTTGAGATAGTTCTTTCCACTGTCTCCCGCGTTCGTAAACTTCCACTCCTAACGATGACCAAAACTGTGATTGCGGAACCAGCATGGTCTTCCTAACTCCCAAATTCCCTTCGGAAATTTCGACGGTATGCGACACAGTCACATCCGCCTCACCAAAACGAGACGAACGGACGTTCGGTCGCAACAACACCTCCAAACGTCGATCGGCAATCGCCGGTACGGCAGGACGATTTTTGAAATGAATCACGATAGGCCGATAACCGTTGGCTGAGATTCCTCGAGAATCGACAGTAAATTCCAAACCGGATTTCGATTTCTGTGGATTGGTCGGCAAAGTGGTAACGTTTCCATTAGCCGCCCATAGATCGGCGGTGTGCCACAAAAGCAACCCACCGACGATGGAACATCGGACGACTTGTCGCCAAATGGATTTCAGCCAACTCATCATCGTCCCTCTCCAGGTATGATCTGCGGAGGCGGACTATCCTTGGCAAACGGAGATTCCGTCTGTCGTGGTGCACGAAACAACTGGACAAAGAAAGTGGCACAAACGGCCACGGCGAACAGCAAACCAAACAAGAAAAAACAGAAAACTAGCAACGATATGGAAGCAGAAACCGCGATGGCCCAAATGGATCCCTGAACGGCACACGAGACAACAAAAAAGAACAACCCACATGCTGCTGTCAACGCAATCAATCGTCGAATCGTGAAACGTGGGATGAGCACGACTATCTTTCAGCGTAAGAGCCAATCAACAAGGCCAACACACGGCCCTGGACCTCGGCCAACCCTATCGACCATTTTCACAAATTATTCCTTCCACCAAGAATTTCGTCAATTGCCACCGTTGCATCCTCATCCAACCTCCGATCACAATCAACATACGAGCGTCGGAGATTCATCGTTCAGCCACAGGTGTCTCAGGTCGAAAAGGTTCCCACATGCCCGCATATCGTTATCTGGCCGACGTCGTGGTCGTCCTGCACGCCGCCTACGTCCTGTTCGTCATCCTGGGACTGCTATTGGTGCTGATCGGCATTTTTTTGCAGTGGCGCTGGACGCGACATTTTTGGTTTCGCATCATCCATCTAACGATGATTTTGGTCGTCATCTACGAGGCTGTGTTTGGCATCACCTGTCCTCTGACCACCTTGGAAGCTTCCCTTCGCCAGCGAGCGGGTGAATCCACCCACGAAGGTAGTTTCGTTGGCTATTGGGTGCATGAACTGCTCTTTTACGAAGCGGAACCAGGGGTCTTTACCACCGCGTATTGCTTATTTGGATTGCTTGTTCTAGCAACATTCCTGCTGGCACCACCGCATCTTCCGTTTGCTCGCCATATTCCAGATTCGTAAGATCCTTGCCCCAAATCTGTGACGTCGTTGCTGCGGCACAGTTCACACCAGAATCGGGCAGCTTCAGACCCCACAACCTCTTCAGCCTGCCCAACGTCGCTATTGGTACTCTTCAAAGAGATTGTTATCTTACGTAACCATGAGGATGCGATTTTGACGAACCACCATCAAACCACCATGGATGTTACGCCGTCCGTCGTCACACCTACAGACCCTCCGTCACGTCAAACTCCTGACGTGGACGTTGCATCGCAAACACGTGGATTGTTCTCCACCGGTTTCACACGTAACCATGTGTTCGTTCTTTTGTTTCTGCTGTTGGCTTTCGCCGTGATGCCGATCGATGTTCCCGTCGCTTGTTACGTCAATGTCACGATAGAAAATAACACGCCTTATTGGTTTCGTGTGCTAGGAAAAGCATGCGACCTATCCGAGATCATCTCACATGGCATCGGCGTCATGATCATCATGCTAGGAATTTTCGTTCTGGACCCAGCCCACCGCCGCGCAATCCCCCGCTTAATGGCTGGTTCGTTTTTGTCCGGGTTCTTGGCGGTCATTTGCAAGTCCCTTATTATTCGTACCCGTCCAAGGTTTTTTGTACCAGAATATTTCGCCAATAACGTTTCTGAGTCATTTGGAAGCTGGTTACCGTTGTTGACGGATGACACCACGAACAATGTGTTAAGATCTTTTCCATCTGCCCACACGGCGACAGCGGTCGGTTTAGCGATTGGGATGTCATGGCTCTACCCACATGCCCGTTGGTTCTTCTTCCTAATCACCCTCCTGGCAGGCTGCCAACGACTTATCGTAGAAGCTCACTTCTTGAGCGACGTTTTTGTCGGCTGCGCTATTGGCATGGCTTTTTCCCTATTGTGCGTTGGACCAGGCCACCTGGGACGGCTCTTTCGATGGATTGAGCAGGCAGAATTCAAACGCCCCAGACCGACGTGATCGCGTCTGATTCAAAACAAACCGGATTCGCATGAAATGTACATGCGTCAATAATGACATCTCCCCGCGCCAAGACATCAGCCGACCGTTAATTGCTTCGTCTTCTGCATCCGCCTTCCGCAAGGTCATCGTGGTACGAACAGGAAAGCAAGTATGGATTGTGTTCTGACACGATCAAGATCGGTCGTCATGGTCAGAAGGCCACAAAAGATTCGAATTTACTTACAGCACTTGTACCAACGTGGTATCTAGAAAAGAACGAACCTCCAGCCCGCTGTGGGTCAATCCGTACCCGCCGATCACGACCCAGAACGATTCAAGTTCATCCAGACCGACATTTCACCTCCGATATGGAATGTGAACATAGGTGAAGCGACGCTTGACTCGACTTTGTTCAGCTTCACGCGTTGGTCGTCACGACACCTGATGGCGTTCATCCTCCGATTCCTGCCCTCCCGTATCGCTTACCTGCCGCTGTTCCGTAGAGTGCCAGGCTGGAATTCCCTGGGCTTCGTGAATCACCAGCAGATCCGCGACGTTTGTTGCAGCGAAACTGTGAGGCTCACCGTCTTCCCCGACGTGCCCGGCAGATTCCCAAATCCCATCTCCCCCAATGAACTCAAAAGGAGTTTCCGTATACCATGTCGCGGAATCGTCCCAAACTTCGCCTGACGCGGGTGAAACCTGCGGAATGCCTGGGGACTCCATCGCCGGAGATTCTGATTCCACCGCGGGAGGCTCCATTGCCACCTGTTCTACCTCGCCGACGGGCTGCTTCACGTCCTCAGGTTGCTCGACTTCGGGCGTTCTTTCCACCTCAGCGTTCGTTTCCACCTCAGCGTTCGTTTCCACCTCAGCGTTCGTTTCCACCTCAGCGTTCGTTTCCGTTTCGACCTTTTTACGCCGTCGCTTTTTCTTGCGAGGTTTTTTTTCCGTGGGAGCATCCGCCAGCTCGTTGTGAGTAGGCAGGGTAATGACATCAGCCCGTAGTGACCGAAAAATTTTCATTATATGTTCATGGCACGTAAACATAACGATTTGATGTCCCGCTTTGCAAAACTCTCTTAGGACACGCCCCGCCAACCTGGCCCGCTCAGCGTCAAAGTTGACCAACACATCGTCCAGCAATAACGGAACGCGTCGACCACCGTGTGCAAACATTTGTGCGACTGCCAAACGAAGACTTAAGAATAGCTGTTCACGCGTGCCGGTGCTCAAGGACTCAATGCCCAGACTTCGGCCCTCATCATCTTCCACTCGTAAAATATCACGTTCGAGTGGCGTCCAAATCCTACGGTATCTCCCATCGGTCATTTTTGTGAACAACTCGGACGCATCGCGTAGTGTTTCGGGCTGTCGTTCCGACTCGTAGTTTTCACAGACGGACTCGAGAATACGTGACGTGATACCCACCGTCTGCCAGCGACGGACGGCGACACGCAACTGTTCTTCCACACAGCCCAACTCTAACTGGCTGATTGCGAGCCGGCGGTCGTCACGTGCTTGTTCCGTTTGCGCAAGACGATCACTCGACTTTTCATACAACCCATTCAGTCGAGCCTCACATTCTTGCTGGCGTTCCCAAGTCGCCTCCAATTTGTGTTCAACATCATCGTCTCCCATGCCGTTTGACAATGCGAGAATCTGCGTTTCATCGAATTGCGTACCGATGGTCGTCGAGATTTCATGACTGAGTTGCTCCCGTTCTCGGCGTAGTTGTTGAATCTGGCTGGCTTCTTGAACCAGAGCATGAAGTTGTTCTTCATTGGTGACATTGGCTCCCCCGAGCAACGCTCTCCGACGTTTTCGGTACCTCGTTATCGATTGCCCACATTTCTGATAACTGCGTCGCAACCGCTGACCGTCGCGACGCACCAGCTTGCGTTGACGAGCTTGCTGCTCACATTCACGCAGCTTGACGCGTAACTTCTGCAAAAGCTCCAAAGGCTCTTCGTCGTCAGATTCCAAATCCATCTCAATCATCACACGATCTACACGGTCTTGGAAGGCTTCGATTTCCGTCCTTTTGCCATCCAGTTCACGCCGTTTCATTTGCAACTGCCGCCTCAGATCGTCGATAGCTTGCGCTTCTTGTTGAACCCTGTCCAACTCAACCGGGTTAAAACTCTCGGGCAGTGAAACAGCTGCCAGCGACTCTTGCCAGCGAATCCGTGCCCGCTTAAACCGTTGAGCAGCGGCCGCCACGGGATCGCGTCTCTCTTCGGAAAGACGACGTTTTGTGTCAAGAGGCACCAGTTTCTGCAGCGAATCCAAATCAGATTCCGCAGACTTCAATTGCACGACGTAGGGCCCGTTGCCTCGAGGCAATACCTCTTCCAACTGTTCACGTTCCTCGGTGATTTGACTCATCTGATTGTTTACGACGCCCAATTGTTTCTGGCAATCGTCGTAATGCTCTTCAGCAGTTCGCTCGAAACTTGATTTCGAAATCGCCGTCGCCACGGTGCAACCTAATCCCAAAGCGGCCAACAGACATCGCATTTCAAACCCCAGGCCCAACACCGATATCCCCCCGAACATCGCGGACAACAACATGACGGCACCAGCAACAAAGACGACACCGATCATCCAGATCTGCTGATCCGTCAAAACTTGTTTTTCCAGCCAATCATTTCCTTCCTCATTCAACTCCCCACGTTGGCGGTCGAGGTGTTGCTTCCGCTCCTCAACGTTTACTCTTCGGCGCAGCAGATCCAGACGGTACGTCACATTCTCAACAGCTGTATGGATGTCAGATTCACCACGCGCCTGCAGTGCTTCTTCTAAAGAAGCAGCTGCTTCCTCTTTCTGTTCCCGATGGTCGTTCGCACGCCGCTTGGTAGTTTTCAGCTTTTTCTTCGCATCACGAAGCTCACGAGCAGGTTCCACCAAAGACGAAATCCTGACTGTGAAATTTTCTCGAGGTTCGTCCGCATCACCACCTACGAAGCCCAGAGCCTCGTGTGGAACCTCCAATTTGGCTTCAAGCTCATCAACTTCCTTCTCCAAGCGAAAAACCTGCGGTTGAATGCGGTGCAACCAAGACTCTTGCTCGAGCAAAGACTGTATCCGGGTTCGTTGATCAAGCCACGCGTCGGTATCTTCGTCATCCGACGTTTGCTCCCGTAGATCCTCTAGCTTCTTTTTGAGTTCTTGTTCGCGTTCAACGTATTTTTGTTCCCGCTCCTTAATCTCATTCAGCTCGTCGATGGTGGCAAAGGTAATCTGCGGCAAACTCGCAAGGTGAGCGAGGCGTTGGTCAATCTCAGCTCGCTGACGGCACGAATCTCGGACGTCCATGGCAACTTCGAACATCCGAGCTTCGTGTTTCAGTTTCTCCAGTTCGGCTTTCGTTTCGTCGATGAGACGGTTGATTTCGTCATCCTCA
>JAKVBZ010000055.1 GCA_022448645.1 Pirellulaceae bacterium | reverse complement strand
ATGTGCCGCGCTTTGTCAACGATGCGATTGTACGCATGTTAGCCGGCATCAACAGCGCCTCCAGCCCTTTGTTTGTCAAAATGCCCTATCTTGGTCCAGCCGCCATGGAGCAATTGGTCCATTACGACCCTTTGACGATCATCGGGATTCTCGGAGGATCTGCGGGGACCACCATGGATGCGTTTTACATGCTGTGGGAAGCCAAACAACATGGCGCTCGCGCGGCATTCTACGGACGCAAGATCAATAACGCCGAGGACCAGTTGACGATGGTTCGATATCTTCGGGCAGTGGCGGACGACGAATTAGAACCTGCCGAAGCCGTCCGCGCTTACCACGGTGATTTAGAGAAAGCCAACATCCGTCCACTACGAACCTTGCAAGACGACCTGCAATTATCGTAGTTTTTCCGAACACTGGCTCCACCGACGAATTTGGCCATCGCGCCGTCGAGAACGTGGTTAACCACTTTGATTACCACGCCACGTTGCTCCACTTGTTCGGTATTCCCGCCGATCAATTGACGTACGAACAGAATCGACGGAATCAATCGTTATTGGATGGCCAACCAGGTAAAGTCATCCCTGGATTGCTGGGTTAGTGTCCTCCGAACGATCTTGTGAGACGGAGTGGCGACGCCAGGGACTACGACGCCAGGGACTACGACGGTGCTCGGCACCTCCGTGAACCGTTACTCATCTGCAAACTGGAATCCAAACAGGTACGCCGATTTCAACCAGAAACGGATGTAGACGTTCTTGCCCTTCAAGGCCGATAAGTCAGAATTGCCATTCCAGCTTACCACCTGTTCATATCCGTCAGCTCGGAGCCGGTCACTGTCGTCCTGACCGAAACCGTCGATGTGATCCTTATTGTATGGTCCCATCGAACGGTCCAAGAGCTCCACTTTCACATATCCATGGTGCTGATGGTTCCAGGCCCGATGTTCTGGAGAAAGGTTTACCAGGAGGCGGTTGCCCGTCACCTTAACCTCACGCGTAAGAAGCCACCCGCCATTCTCATCACCGTACTGGCCCACAAATCGACCACGACGGATGCGGGCTAAGCCGATCGCTTTCGTGTTGGCTGGAAAACGGGTCCGCCACGTCTCCGACGAACCGACATAGTACAGGTAAAGCCAATGTCCGACAGGGACGACCCGAGTAATCATCCAAGTGTGTCCCGCATCCCAGTCACCTTCCTTACCGGGCGCAATAAAAGGTTGCCGTATCGGGGAGCGATACCACTGGAAACCGTCCGGGCTGCTGGCCAACTCGATGTAGCCACGATCCTGGGCATGTCTCGGCTGAACCACTAGAAAACCGATATACTGGTTGCCGTACTTGCTAACTGCCATACGGTCGAAGAAGAAACCCTTATTTCCTGGCTCCTTACTCCGATCAAGTTCATCTGGAGCCAGAATGTGCCGGGCCGGTGTCCAGGTCTTCAGGTCGCGACCAACCGTTACTGAAATCCGTGTGCGCACGTTCTCCTTCGTGTAACGCCGTTCGTTGGCTGCCAACGCCTGGGGCCGGCCATACAACAACCACAGCTTACGATTCGGATCGTAAATCGGACAGTGCTCCGCGTCGAGTGCCCGCGGGTAAACCGGATTCTCTTTGTATTTCCGCCAGTGGATACCATTGTCGCTGAAAGCGACAAAAACACAGGTATCATGTTCGGGTACGGTGTCGCGATACCATAACATGAACCGGCCATAAGCGCCCAAATATTCTGGCGTGTGTATCACGTGAAACTCTTGGGCGTTAGTGTGTCCGGTGAAGATGATATTGGTCTTCTGGTGGCCCAAATA
Source organism: Pirellulaceae bacterium (assembly GCA_022448645.1). Next base: position 33,053 of record JAKVBZ010000055.1, on the reverse strand, counting down.
AGGAACAAGGTCAAAGAGCGGCTTGTTCCAGTGCACTCCGTCTTTGCTTTCCGCATACGAGATCATATAGGTGTACCGCTCGTAGTGTCTGAGTGTATCCCCTTCGTCATTTTTGCCCGTACGTTTTACATTGCGGTCATAATTGGCATACCACATGCGAAAGATCTGGTCCTGCTCATCATAGAGCACATTCGGCAGACCGATCTTGAATTCCCATGGCTGGTCGGGTACCACGATCGGATTGGCCGGATGCTTGGCTGGCTGATTGACCCGCGCCACCACATCCCATCGGTCGGCATACGAGGAGCGGTCGAGGAAAAGTTGCTTCTGGTTCCCGGTGTCCAGCGCTTTCCCTTCCAAGAAGTAAGCGCCGTCTCCGTTCAACGTCGGTACAACGCCAGACGTTTCGGGATCGTCGGCAGCCATGGCCAAGACGGAAAGACCAGACAACAGGTAGGCCAGCATAAAACACGATACAAAGTTACCGTACATCTTGTTACCTTACTTCCCCAAAAACTAGTTTCCGTTCAAGATTCAGCGCGCGCCAAACAACAGCCCAAACGCCACAACTATAAGGATACTCAAGAGCAACAATCGGCGAGAGGGTCTACGGGATCCTGGGAAGAAAATTGACTGCCGGAATCGTACTCGCCAGAACCTTCGTTTTTGACCACGCCACGTTACCTTGGCACTCGGTCTACCATGGCACGTGCGAATGCTCGAAGGTATCTGTTGACCCTACCTGAGTGGCTACAAGTCCTGGTGGCAATGGACATTGCGACCAACTACCCAAACAACACATGTCAGAATCAAAGTGCTGAATACCCGTCAACACGACCTCGAAATCGAGGGGCCAGACTTTGACCAGCGGCCCCGCTAGGCTCTCTAAGAAACGGGCAAAACTGGCCCTCTATGAGAAACAACCAGCCAGCTCGGGGGGCTGGGGCCATTCCGTTCATCTGAACCAGATCACGCTGAGTTCGGGTGAGCTACCGGTCGGCCTCGTCGTCACCAACAAATTGCTCTGCAACAGGATCGCATCTCCGTGGACGTCTTTGATTCGAACCATCACATCCCCGTAGATGGACCTAGGTGCCTTGAAGTCGCCCGTCACGTCTTTCGTTTCACCCGGTTGCAATGACAGGCTCTCACCGGAGGGTCCGAAGATCAGTTGCCTGTCATCTTCGGCGTTCGCCACTTCGACTTCCGTTTCGAATTTTGCAATCACCGTTCCCCTATTCGTGATTCGTCCTTAGAACTCAAGAACGCCTTCATTTAAGTCGCCGTATTCGAGCAGCGCGAAGGAGACCTCATCTGAGGACAAATGCATGTTGACGAGTGGGCGGATCTGCGCTGGCTGGAAACCCCAAATGCTCTCCATGGGTTCCACTTGTCGTGCCCCATGGAGGAAGTTGATCCCCCACTCTCCCTCTCCAGAAAAAGCGCGCAAGGGAAGACGGAACTCAACCCGCCAAAAGTCTTGGTCCCAGATTTGGCTGACCTGCCAATCTCCGTTCCAAGCAACATCGTCGTTCCTGCTGATTCGTTCTGCTCCCGTCCCGTTCACACCAAAAAAGTAAACATCGTTGCTTTCAGGCGGCGACAAGTAGAAACCCACGTAATCGTCTTGAAAGATATCTCCATCTCTTTCATTCACATCGACCTTGAGCGGAGACTCCGAATAGAAAACGGTATTCCTCCGAAATGCTTCGGGAATTGGATAGAAGATGCGAACATAAAGAGTCTCTTGGTCGCGCCCACATTAACAAAAGACCGATCCTTGTTGGCGACACCCAGAATATTGTCTGCCCAAACAGCAAGTCGATGAGCAGATTCCCACTCATCGTCCGTGGTGTCTATACCATCGATCACGGGCGGCGTCATCGCAGGAACGGCGAGAATCAGGCGATTTTCGGCCGCCGCTTGTATGGGCGTTGGATTCTCCGTCCGAACTAATACCAGTGTCATTAATACGAGCGGGACTAGGAGTGTTTTTTCAACACAATTATCTTTCTGCCAGCGGTCGTTGTTTCAAACGTGACAAGCCAACTTAAAACCAATAATACCCTGCTTCAACTTCTCGCGACAAACCGGCATGTCGATACCATATCAGTCGCCTCTTAGACTCCCAGCTCCTCGAGCAGCTTGTCGAAAGCTGCCAGGACGTCGTCCACCGACGACTCGACGGGCGGAGCAGGAATGTTGTAAGTGCGTACAGCTGACGACACAGACATGCCGCCCTGCCGCACCGTTTGAGCAACCGGAATATAGGCCAGGATTCCGTTAGCATAGCCCGCAAACATAGTGTGCCTGGCGTTGGATCGCTGTTTGGCGCCAAGCTGGATTTCCACAAACGGTTCGCCGGGCATGCCAAGCAGGACGAAATCATCAATGCGGAATCCGACAAGCGGATACTCGAGCGTCTGTTCCAGCTCACCAGCTTTTACTTTTTCGAGAACGCCTGCGGCCCACCTGACATTCAGCTGCTGGGGAACAGTACTCGTGGTCGATTCGCCCGCCGTGACCATCTGTTCCAAGGTAGCCTGCTCCTGCGCAACTTGTACTTGCGCTTCCTCCAATGAGGGGAGTGGTTGAAGCTTTACTTTTGCCACACCATGAGCGGTACATAGAACCTGATGCGTCGGCCCAGGATGAAATTCCTTGTGGTATTGGGCCAGCAACGAAAGCGACATACCGCGCTGGCGAATGACTTCGTGGGGCCGGGTTTCGATCTGGTAAAAGGCATTCACGGCCGCTCCTCCAATACGGCCTCCCATGCGCTCCTGCTCGCTCCAATCGTCTTGCAAGAACGACCAGCAAGCCTGATTCCCAGCAGCTCCTGTCAAAAACAGGCAAGTGGCCCCCGTGGCTCCCTCCACAACGCGACGCACCACACCGGGATAATCTTGACTGTAGAGATATCCGTTAAAGCCGGTCACCACTGGGTGAGCTGCATAGGCAACGATGACCGCAATCGCGTTTCCTTGCAGGTCATCAATGCGCAACACATCCACGGCGCGATCGGTGACGCCGTCCGGGTTCCGCCCAACCAATACCTTGCCATCTTCTGGGTCCACTTCCTCCCGGTTGATCGCCACATTGGCCAAGTCACTGGCCGCGCCAACCCGCGCTGGCTGACGCTGACTATCTGCCACCGAAGCAACACCGACCAACTGCCACACCAAGTTGTCAATGTAGTGATCCAGTGCCTCTACCTCACCGGGCCGTGCGGCCACATCATGAGGCCCTGCCAAGAACCCGCGGGCTGTGGAGGGACCGTTGTGGGTATGCGTACACCCGAGAAGCACGTTCGATGCAGAGGCACCGATCCGGTTGCCAATCGCCTCACGAATCCTTTCGGCTAAAGGCAGATCGAACCCGATCAGGTCGCAATCGAGAATGACGATCTTGGTCGATTCATCGGCAATCACCAATGCCGTTGCCAGCAGAGGTGAATGAATCCCCTCCGCTCCTTCTACACGGCGCATCTGACCCTGCATACGGAATCCGATCGGCGGAGTAATGTCGACGCGGGCGACGCCAGCGGTCAATATGTTTTCGGCCATGATTGATTCATCTGGAATTGGACAGCCGGGCGTCAAATGATCTTCGATACAGATGCTCGGCTCTGTGGTACTATATCCGTCGCAGTTAAACGTCACACTGTTTTTTGAAAATGATAAATCGCATGATCTATGTTATCGGATAGGAGCCGAATTGAAATGGCAGACTTCGATCTTCTCTTACGCGGTGGGACCGTCATCGATCCAGCAGCCGACTTGGTGGCCCAGCGCGACGTGGCCGTTTCTGGTGGACGGATTTCCGCGATTTGTGATCCGTCGGCAGATACGAGCGCCGATCAGGTGATCGATGTTAGCGGATTGTACGTCGTGCCCGGCTTGATCGACTTTCACGTACATGTTTTTCCCGGCGTCAGTCACTATGGTGTCGACGCCGATTCGTCCTGCCTGGGACGGGGAGTCACGACAGCTGTCGACTTTGGAAGTTCGGGTGGCCTGATTTTTGACGGCTTTCGAGAATACGTCCTAAAGCGTGCGCAGACACGACTCTACTCGTTATTGCACATTTGTGCTCAAGGAATGCTCAGCGGCAAGGAGACCCAACCGCCCGTGGGTGAATTGTCCGATTTACGCTACTGCGACGTGCAAAAGGTTGTGGACACCGTGGATCGCCATCGTGATTGCATCATCGGCATCAAGATCCGGTTGACCGCTGGTTTGGCAGACGATGGCAAGAATGAGGCACCGGGGTTGGAGTTGGCGCGGAAGGCGGCCGACGAGTCGGGGCTACCGTTATTCATCCACAGCCCCGGGTCCAGCCTGACGATGCCAGAATTGTTGCCGCAGCTGCGTGGCGGAGACGTGCTCACGCATTGTTATCACGGTCGACCCTGCGGAATTGTGGACGAGTCACTGCAATTGCTACCCGAGGTAAAAGACAAATTGGATGACGGTTTACTGTTGGACGTGGGACATGGTGTGGGTAGCTTCTCTTTCCCGGTTGCACGGAGCATGTTGGATGCGAGTGTCGTCGGTGATTTCATCAGCAGCGACCTTCATCAATACAACATTCACGGACCGGTGTTTGATTTGCTAACGACGATGGACAAGTTTTTGCATTTGGGAATGGATCTGACAGACATCATTCGTCGTACGACAATCAATCCGGCTCGTTTTCTTGGCAAACAGGACGACATTGGACACTTGCAATCGGGTGCCATTGCCGACATTACCGTACTGGAACTTATCGACGGCGAATTCCCACTTACCGACTCCTACGGCAAGACAGAAACCGGAAATCGTCGCCTCGAAGTTCGCCATGTGTTTCGAGCTGGCCACCAAGCAAAGACTGTACGGCGTCCCGAACCTGCGATCGCGAAGTGATACTCCGACAGATTGCTATGACGTAGAGGGAACTGCGATACATAGGAAATTGAGTGTCCCGCAGAGTGTGGGTATAGTGGATGTATCTGATTAACTTCTTTTTTCGGCGTCGGCAGCACAGCAAACAGCCATGGCAACTCGTCGTACAGTGCCTTTCCCGCTGGACAATACGCCGCGACCGATCCAGCACGATCTGATTGTGCTGGTCGTGGTTTGGCCTAAGAATGTATCGACAATCTTCCCCACCTAAGCTTCTACATGTGTTGGCCGTCCGAGTAGATTGTCTCCACTCGTTCCATCTGGACACGACTACCAGAACCGCCCGGCAACGTGGACGCCGTCGGCGATCCGGCCAACAGGGGCATTCCAGCCACCGCGATGCCGGCAGTTTCTCCCCCCAAGCGCACGCCACCCATTAATACTTGCCTGCGAGAAAATCGTGGTTCGGTCCTCATAAGTTCGGTCATATCCCATTTAGCACTGACAAAGGTTAGCCCCTAATTCTAATCACGGCAAAACGATCAACCATGAAGTTGTTCTATTTTACTAGAGATCTGACCGACAGTACTTTGCACGTTCTCGGGGACGCATACCAAAGATGCCTCAGAATTCGCAGAAGACCTGTAGACGCTTCCTAAGTGGCTAAAGATTGGGTGCGTGTGACTGCGAGAACGTTACGGCAGTGCTTAACGGTCCGCCATGCTATCACAGAAGATGCAGCAGGAGCGATGGAGACCACGATACGGTTGGATGTCGACGGAACGCACAAACAACGGCTTTGGGCATAGGCGCGGCCCACCATTCGCCAGGTGCTAGGAACGACCTAGAATCCCGGTCGGTAGCCCTCCCAAACTTAAGGGTGGATGAGGGGATTTGAACCCCCGACCCCTGGAACCACAATCCAGTGCTCTAACCAACTGAGCTACATCCACCACAACGATTCTTCAATCTAATATGCGTCTGGTGAACCGGCAAGGCCACCTCTATGGACGAGGTGCAAACGGAAAGTTTTCATCCAGTTCAGCCCCCGACAACTCTACCAAAAACGTCGCCAGGCGATCGACCACCACTTCAATAAATTTGTCCGCCTTTTCTGCGGTCGCAGCATGCGGATAACCCGACCCACAATTGGTTGTCAGCAAATGCCAAGGCCGGCTGATGCTCACCCAGCCTCGATTGAGGGCCTCGAAACGCATGGGACACGTCGCTCCATCGTCTGCGGACAATCCCCCATCTTCGTTGCGCCCCACCAATTCGGGAAAATATCGCAATGCAAATGACGTTTCCATTTCGCCAGCGTGATCTTCAGGATGTTCTAGAATTTCATCGTACACATCGGCAATCACGTTGTACCAATTGCAGAGAAACAAGTGGGCCGGAGTCGATCCCATTTTCTCTCGCAAAAAAGGCTTCACTTCGTTACCGCCGTGGCTGTTCACAATCAAAATCTTGAAGATGCCACTCAAACAAAGTGACTCAACTACGTCGCTCAACACGGCAAACAGCGTTTTCGGATAGACATTCAACGCCAACGGTAGTTCGCGCATGTTGGTCTGTGTGCCAAATGGCATCGTCGGTAACAGTACTACCTTGGCACCGCGCTCATGCGCCTCAGCACAGACTAATTCCCCCATCACGGTACCCTCAAAGACATCTGTCCCATAGGGCAAATGAAGATTATGAGGTTCGGTGGCCCCCAACGGTAGAACCGCTACTTCATATTCAGCCTCTTTGATCTGAGCGTAATTGGCCTGAGCCAGATTCCACGGTGCCTGTGACATAGCCTTCCTATCGATCACTGCTAATTCATTTACTGAATGATTTTTACCGATGGTAACAACTGCTGCAAGGATTGCAATGTAGTGGAAGAGAGTTCCGTGTCCTCAACATGCAGTTCCCGCAGACCTTGTAAAGCTTGTAAATGATCGATGCACGGATCGGTAACTAGTGTCCTTGACAACCAGAGCACCCGCAGCCGCTGCATATCTTGAAGATAGCGCAACCCGTCATTGCTGATGCGTGTTCCAGAAATATCGAGTTCCTCCAACTGCGTCAGACGGCCAATCACTTCTAACGATTCGTCGGTGATGGCCGTCCCGTCGAGGTTTAAGTCTTGTAGTTGTTGGGCGTCACGCAGCCATTGGACCCCATCATCCGTCAATTGGGTTCGTCCTAGCAACAGTCGCTTTGTCGATCCAAGACTACGTAGCCCGGCCAGGTCTGGATCACGTACATTCAGTGATGTTCGATAAGCCTGGTCCAATTCGCCGTACGTCAACGTTGTCAATTCGGCTAACGTCTCCGTCCGATCGCGGCGCTCATAAACGCGCTTGAGATACTGCAGCAACGAGCTTCGATACGCCCCTTTGCGGGCATGCATGAAGAATTGCGTGAGCCCCGCTGATTGACTGTAGATTTGTCCAATCTGAGGGTGACCCTGGAGTTCTTCTCGTCCCAGTTCAGTCAACCGACCTAGAGGCTCATAGAAACCACCACAATACAAATTATGCCGGGCAAACTGCAAACGGTCCGTGTCGACGCCACCGAGCGTAGCGTAACCACCATGCAGTTGAAGTGATTCCATGTAAAGAGCAATGCCCTCTAAAATCCAAAAGTTGTCATCGGCGCCGATGTCGTCGCTGGAATTCTTTCGACCAGGACCGTTTTCCTGAAACAACTGATGAGTTGCTTCATGAAACAACGTGGCGTCGTCAGCATCTTCGTTGGCGAAGAAGTAGGCGGTTCGTTGTCTTCCCAAATAGATGCCCAGAGTTTTAGCGATCTGCGGCTGGTACTTTTTCAGATCCCGTACATACTCAGATCGATTGCGATAAAACACCACTTTGTATTTGCGACGTGGGGAGGTGTTGATGGCGTCTTCACGCAAGCGGCGCCGCAGAATCTCGTCACTTGAATAATAGGAAACGTACAACTGCTGCCACACGTCGTACAACCATTCCAGCCGACGCCCCAGCTTGACGCCGGCGGACAAACTGTGGTTGGTTTTGACGACGTAATGCTCCGTTTCCACCAGCCAACCGTTCGTCATGCGGCCCCGAAATTGCTCTTCCTGTTCGGCGGTAATCCAGCGGCCACGATAAAAACGCTGACCAGCTTCGTAGCGGTGAATCTGTTTTTGCGGCAGCCACCCGAAATGGGAATGATTGACGCGACCCGCTGCTCTCATTTTGCGGGTATAAGCGGATTGCCAACTTCCGTCGTCGCGTCGGTAACCTAACATGCGACGTGCTTCGACATGGTCGGGATCTTCGCGCAACACCTCGAACAACAAGCGATAGGTAGCCGCCGCATGGCCAGAACGAAGCTGTTCGCTAGCCAGGGCAAAAAGTTGACTGGCATGATCACGACGGCACTCCTGAAAATCTTCCCACCAAGGCACAACACCTGTGGCTGATTCGGCGTTACCCGCCAAAGAGGTATGATCGGGTACAAGAAACACGTACAACCGAGACGGATCGCGATAGCCCCATTCCAATACCTGCTGGCGTTCGTCGTGCAAACCTTCCTGTTCACACCGCCCGGCTATTTGCTGCAGATGCCGTTGAAATTGACGATCCAAAGAATCTCGCTGGTCAGCGTACGGAGGACCAGCGAATCCCGCTGTCACAAGAAGGATTCCCAGTACGATCCCGACCACAAGCGTCGCCAGATGTTGGCGCATGGTGTTCTCTGCCTGTTCTCGTTCGCGGAGCATCCGGCCAGTTTGGTCTGTCACTGCCTGCCCGAGCCGGCAAGGCTGTGAGGCAGTTCAATGTGGGTCCATCGCCTTGGGGTCGCTTAGGGACCCGTCCTACGTACCAAGCGGCAATCCACTGATTCCTAACATTGCGCTGCGGGTACCATCACTCCATCATAGCATGCCGCGTTCAGCTATCGGCAAAGGCCGCATCGAATGCCAATTCGCTACGTGCGAAATCCATTTTCCTAACATTCTCACACGCTTCTTGAGCTCCATGATCTCGGTCCATACCCATATCTTCCCATTCGACACTCAATGGACCACTGTAGCCGATTTCGTTCAAAGCCCGAATGATTTCCTCAAAATTGACACCTCCGCGGCCTGGCGAGCGGAAGTCCCACCCACGTCTTGGATCACCAAAGTTTAAATGACTGGTAAGAATGCCCGATTTGCCGTCAAGGGTAACGATGGAATCCTTGATGTGTACATGATAGATTCGGTCTGGAAACGCGCGGATGAATTCAACCGAATCGACGCCCTGCCAGTGCAGGTGGCTGGGGTCGAAGTTAAACCCAAATTCTTCGCGATGATCTAATGCTTCCAAGGCGCGTTGCGCCGAATACAAATCGAAGGCGATTTCTGTAGGGTGCACTTCCAAGGCAAACTTGACACCGCACTCACCAAACACGTCCAGGATCGGATTCCACATATCGGCAAAGTGTTGGAAACCCGCATCGATCATTGATTCGGGAACTGGAGGAAAGGAATACAGCAGGTGCCAGATGCTGGATCCGGTAAAACCATTGACCACATCAACACCAAATTTTTTAGCAGCACGCGCCGTGTCTTTCATTTCTTCGGCGGCGCGCTGATTGACTCCTTCAGGATCTCCGTCACCCCAAACGTAATCGGGTAAGAGATCCTTATGACGCTCATCCACGCGATCACAAACAGCCTGCCCGACCAAGTGTCCACTGATGGCATGACACTGCAGATCAAAGCTATCTAACTGGTCGTGTTTGGCAGCACAATACCCGTCTTCCTGAATCGCTTTGCGAACTTCAAAGTGATCTCCCCAACATGCCAGTTCCAAACCATCGTAACCAAAGCCGACAGCTTTCTGACACATGGTTTCACACTCGAGATCGGCCCACTGGCCAGTGAATAAGGTGACAGGTCGTGGCATCGAAATCTCCCTGAATTGGAATGGAATGTAGCGCAGATGTGCGATCGTTTTATCCTGTGATTCTGCCACGGTTTTCGCTGAGGAACAACTCCCCCTGCTGGTAATACAACTTGGCTGTTGGTGGCGAATTCTCGACATCGCAAGAATGCTATAATTCTCTGGGCTTTGACACAAAAAGGGGTGCTTCCGTCGAATTCAGATTCACTGGGAAGCATTCGACCGTTTCTTCAACCACGTTGTTGGGGCGCCATGGCCCATGTTGAAATGAATACTTTCATGTTGCGACCAACCTGTCCATTACGATCGTCCCCCATCATCGCTATCGTATTATGTTTCTTGGCAATGGCTTCGTGGTGTCCAGGAAGCTCTCCGGCAAGTATCCGTCTAGAGGTATTCACGGAAGCTGGTGCTCCGTTAACGGCCGCGCAGGATTGGATGGAGGTACTCAGCCAGGCTGGATTTTCTCGGATCCGCATGCACCAGGCACAGCGTCAGGACACCATTTCGGTGTCGCGCGACAAGTCGGCAGAGCCCCCGGTCTATTTGGTCACGGGAATGATCACGCGCCGAAATCAACTGCGATTACCGAATGGCTCGTTCTCGTTGAAGGACCAACAAGGCCTGCAGGAATGGATGGAAAGATTGCGTCAGGAGGGTGACACCGACCCCAGCCAGGCGCCGGCTGCGTTTGGATTGACCGCGTCCGAACTAATTCGGCTTCACGACGACTTGGCCAGTCCACTCACTTATTCGACACGGGGTCAATCGACCGTGCGCGTGCTGAACGCCATTCGCCGTCAGATCGATTATCCTTTACATTTAGCTCCGGCGGGACAACGGGGTTACGCTGCCGACACGCCTGTTGCCGATGAGCTATCTGGGGTCAGTGTGGGAACCGTTTTATCTGCCACGCTCCGCCCGCTAGGCCTCGTCTGGTATCCAAAATCTGTCCAAGGCAGGCTGCAACTCGTGGTCACTAACATTCGCGATGTGAAAGAATCGTGGCCAGTGGGTTGGCCCAGCGAGCAAAAACGATCCAAAGTCTCACCTTCTCTGATGACACAGCTTAACGTCAAAATCGAGAATCAACCCTTAGACAAAGTACTGCAGATTATTTCCTCCAGGATGAAGACTCCTATTCTTCTGGATCACCATGCGCTGGCGCGGCACCGGATCGATGCGGAAACAGTTCGGGTGTCCGTACCGGAAGGCCGAGCCGTCTACGGCCGCATTCTCGACCAGATCCTCACGCAGTGCATGTTAAAAAGCGAAGTTCGTCTGGACGAAGCGGGCCGACCTTTCATCTGGGTTTCTAGCCTGAAGCGCTAGCCGCCGGCTTGCAATTAGGACGATGGCCCTAAGAGGCATCGTTCAAAAAAATTTAATCGAGTTTCGACAAAATCTTTTACCTCAAGAATTTGGTGTTAGGTGGCTGGGATCTTGATGCCCGGAACAAGCGTCTAACCCGCAGGGACCCAGTTTGGGAACTGACTATCGTCGGACACAGCCACAGCGACATTCAAACGTCATGACCCGCGAACCTGTCATTGACGCCATCAACGGTCGCGCTAACAATCGTGGAAACAAGACCGTTTGTGGAATCGCAACAGCTTGTGGTCATCCTGAGCGTAGCGATGGATCTCAGTGAGCCAGACTCGCAACGAGATTCTTCAGGCGTTGCGAATCCTTAGAATGACACACGACATGTGCGGTCCAACGTAAGACTCGGATACGAAACGTTAGCCGCATTGGATCCTCGCTAACCATTGTTACCTCCTATCAACGATTTACCCATGAACCACATCGCCCAGCAAGACGCCGAAGTTTGGTCTGCCATCCACAACGAATTACACCGTCAGCAAGATGGTTTGGAGATGATTGCCAGTGAGAACTACACTAGTGCTGCAGTGATGCAGGCGGCCGGCAGTGTGTTGACGAATAAGTATGCCGAGGGTTATCCAGGCAAGCGATATTACGGAGGTTGTGAGTACGTCGATCAGGTAGAAGAGTTGGCTCGTCAACGGGCTTGTCAATTGTTTTCCGCCGACCACGCCAACGTACAGCCGCATTCTGGTTCGCAGGCGAACAGCGCCGTCTACATGACCCTGATCGAACCAGGCGACACGGTACTTGGTTTGGATCTGGCCCACGGAGGCCATTTGACGCACGGCATGAAACTCAACAGTTCGGGAAAGTTATATCGCTTTCTGTCTTATGGGGTAACGCGTGACACGCACTTGATTGATTTTGATCAGATTGCATCGTTAGCGCGTGAACACCGGCCCAAATTGATTGTTGCTGGTGCGAGTGCGTATCCACGTGAGATACCTCACGAGCGTTTCGCTGAGATCGCCAACGAAGTGGGCGCCAAGTTGTTCGTCGACATGGCGCACTATGCAGGATTGGTAGCGGCCGGATTGCATCACAATCCAGTACCGGTCGCTGATGTGGTGTCGACGACCACCCATAAAACACTCCGCGGGCCACGTGGAGGTTTGGTTTTGTGTCGAGAACCGTATGCCAAAGATCTCAACCGTAGTGTCTTTCCTGGAACTCAAGGCGGCCCGCTAATGCACATCATCGCGGCCAAAGCGGTATGTTTTGCGGAAGCTCTGGAGCCAGACTTTCGGCAGTACGCTGAAAAGATCATCGAGAACGCCAAAACCCTGGCTGACGCGCTTACCGGCGGTGGATTGTCCTTGGTAAGTGGTGGCACGGACAACCATCTCATGCTCGTCGACGTAACGACTTTAGGGTTTGGCGGCAAGATCGCCGAACAACGTCTGGAAGCTTGTGGGATCACGGTGAACAAGAACATGATTCCGTTTGACGAACGGAAGCCGTTCGATCCGTCCGGAATCCGTGTGGGCACTCCCGCGTTGACCACCCGAGGCATGGGCACCGATGAAATGAGACAGATCGGTACCTGGATGCTCTCAGCGTTACAAGGAGGTGATGATCCAGCTTTGATCGCTCAAATACGGGGTGAAGTCTCGGAACTCTGCCAGCAATTTCCCATTCCTCTCGACGGGACCGCTGTGGAAGTGTAACTTTCCCGTTCTCAGCAATCGCGGCATGCGCTATAATTTGGCAAGTGTGATGCACACGCGTCCCATCTGGGTCGAGGGAAACTCTACCCAGTCGCGGTTCAGTTCCTGCCGCAACGTCTCCTGTAACCAACCACGAATTCTCACCCTTGATAGACCATGGCCAGCGAAAATAAGATCCTTATCGCCGACGACAATCAGGCCAATGTGGAACTACTGGAAGCTTATCTGTCCAATATCGATTGCGAAATTGCTTTTGCTGTGGATGGACAAGACACCTTGGATAAGGTTGCTTCATTCGGCCCCGACCTGATTTTACTCGACGTGATGATGCCCAAGTTGAGTGGATTCGAAGTCTGCAAACAGCTTAAGGCCAACGAGGGAACCAAAAACATCATTATCCTGATGGTGACTGCGTTGAATGAGCTGGGAGACATCCAGCGCGCCGTTGATGCCGGAACGGATGACTTCCTTTCCAAGCCGGTAAACAAAGTGGAGTTATTAAAACGCGTCCAGAACATGTTGCAGCTAAAAGGTATAAAAGACGAAAACGAACGACTACGTCGTTACATCGAACAGATGGAAGACGCTGGTGGGCCAGCCGGATCGTTGCAGGTTTGACATGCGTTGAATTTGCTCTTCGTACCATTCAAGCGTGTCCATTCCCACTTCGTTGAATTTGGATCATGGGTGTTCGAAGATGTCCCTCATAGCAAGCTCGACTTGTAACACGCTCCCATCACATCTCTTTGCACGAGTCTATCGTCAAGTTCACCGAGCCTGGCATTGGCCAGTTCTCCTGGCGCTGGCCTGCTATGTCCCAGGAATCACTTTCGGTGCGGAGCAATCAACTGCCGACGAAAAGCAATTCGAACAGCAGATCCTGGAACTCATTGAGCAGTTAGGGGATCAACGATACACGACACGTGAACGTGCTCAAGCCAAGTTGTCGACACTTGGGTTACAAGCCTTTGAGGCCATTTCTGAAGCACAAAGTCACAACGACGTAGAGATTTCACTGCGGGCAAAGTACTTGCTACGAAGTATGCATATCGCCTGGACTCAGGATCATGACCCCGTCGCCGTAAAAACAATACTCAAAGGATACGAACAGCTGGGGAGTGATCAACGTGTCATGCAAATGCATGCCCTGGCTCAGTTAGAAAATGAACAGGGAACCGAAGCACTGTGTCGCCTGGCACGATTCGAGCGGACCGATGAACTATCGAAAGAAGCCGCTGTTCTAGTCCTTTCAAAATATCCTCTCGATGAACTTGGTGGAAAGCAAGCGTTACTAAAAACGATTCAGACCACAATTGGACCAAGTCAACGGTCGGCAACGCTTTGGTTGCGAGTCTATGCTCAGTGGTTCCAGGCACCCAGCGATGCTATTCATCAGTGGGGACAACTTGTGCGCACTGAAGAACAAACGCTGTCTCAGGCTCCCGACAGGTCGAGCCCACAATTCATTCGGTTTTTGTTGCGCCAGGAAGCTGAAATGTTGCGGCTAGTGAATCGCGTCGAGGACGCAAATACTGTCGTCTTCCGCCTGATCCAACATTTAGACGCCAGCAACGAAATCCAATTGCTGGAAACAGCCGATTGGATGGCTGAACAGCATCAGTGGAAACTGATCCTTGAGTTCGCCGATCGACAACAAGATGCGTTCGAAAAGTATCCCTTGTTGGCATATCGCTTGGCAGAGGCTTGGGAGAAACTGGGAGACCTTCAGCGCAGCGAAGATCGAGCCAAATCGGCCCTCGACCGTGCCCTCGACAACGATGCCAAATCGCATCGACAAGTCGCCCAGGAACTTCGTTCACGAGGCTTGCTGGGCTGGGCCGAACAAGAATATCGGCGGGTCATTGATTTAAGTCCCGCAACCTCGTTTTTGGCAATCAATGCCAGTTACGTCCTTTCGGAAATGTTGCACGACACGCAGCAAGAATTGGAAGCGTCTCGTGTTCTACAAGCGATGATAGCAAGCATCCAACAGAATGAAGACCAGGATGCTGTTGCCGAACTGCTGCCCGCACTTCGAACCTTTCGATCTCGGGAACGATATTTTGCCTCTTTACATCATGCCAATCGAGGTGAGCGAGATGTACAGCGCAAAGCGCTAGAAGAAGCCATCAAACACGATCCATTCGATGCCGACGTTCTAATCGCCATGTACCGTTTGCCCGGGCAAGACCTAATCTGGCAAGAGAAAACTGTGGATCGCATTGATCAAGCTACGGTGCATTTCCGTCGGAACATCCAAAAAACTCCTGATGAAGCCTCGCACTACAACCAACTGGCATGGCTGGTAGCCAACACTTTCGGTGATTATGATGAAGCACTCGAATGTAGTCACAAATCACTCGAACTTGGCCCCGGCCAAGCTGGTTACCTGGACACCCTCGCACGGTGTTACTTTGCCAAGGGTGACCTCGATCACGCGATTCGGTACCAGAAACAAGCGGTAAAGCTCGAACCATTCACCATGCAGATCCAACGACAACTGGATTTCTTTCAGAGCCATTTGCCGTCAGTCCCCAACACGAACGACCCAAATTAGGTACTATCTGATAACACTGGTTTGACAGTGTTGTCGTGCAAGCGTTGAGACGGCGCCAAACATTCTCCGGCATATTTAGTTGTCCCTTTACCCAGTCTGTCTTCCCATGAGCGCTGAACGATCCATTCAGCAAACAGCAACTGTTTCTGCGACAATCATCGTAGATTTGTCGGTTTGTATCGGGTGTGCGTGTATTTTAATGCTAGCCGCTTTATTAGAAGTCAATGCGCGTGGAAGCGTCGTCGTACCGCTACTTGAACTGGAACTTCCCGAGGCCTGCCTTTGGCAGCGGATGGTACAAATGAGCTGCCCTGGATGCGGACTGACACGTGGCTTCATTCATCTGATGAATGGTGACTTCTTGGCAGCCTGGCGAATGAACGCTGCTGGATGGTTGGTTTTTCTTCTGATCATTTCTCAAATTCCGTACCGGCTTTTGCAACTTTGGAAGACTTACAGAGGTGAAGAACGTTGGGACGGCACGCGCTGGGCTGAATGGGCGTGGCTCATACCCGCAGCGTTAATCGGTCAGTGGATCGTACGTAGTATTATGACTTGAATCGATGAGGGATTCGAAAGCAGTGAACGCGGACTTGGTTCGACTGAAAGTCAACGACATAGAAATGGCGCTGCGCGACCAGGGAAGCGGAGATGCTGTGGTGTTGGTGCACGGCTTCCCATTCAGCCATACCATGTGGCGGCAGCAGTGGGACGTTCTCTCTAAGAACCACCGAGTGATCGTTCCTGATCTTCGGGGATTCGGGCAGAGTGATGTGACATCTGGTACGGTGACGATGGCCCAGTTCGCAGACGATTTAGCGGCCATGCTCGACGTGTTGGACATCGGCGACGTGACCTTCTGTGGACTTTCTATGGGTGGATACATTGCTTGGGAGTTTTGGCGCCGCCACGGCCATCGAGTCTCCAAGTTCATCCTATGCGACACGCGCGCCGTTGCAGACGACGAACTAATCGCACGCGGTCGTCAATGGATGGTAAGTCGACTGCTGCAAGAAGGAACTGGTTTTGTGCCAGAAACGATGCTACCGAAACTTTTTTCGCCACATGCCATCGAGACGACAATGGACGTTGTCGACGAAGCTCGAGACTCGATTTTAAACGCACCCGTCGAAGGCATGGCAGCCTCGCTGAGAGGCATGGCCCAGCGAATGGATGCTTCCTCGCTGTTGGCCGAAGTGAATGTCCCCGCGTTGCTACTGGCTGGGGAACACGATCAGATTTCACCTTGTACCGAAATGCAACAGATCGCTGCAACGATGCCTCAGGGGACCTTTGTTTCCATAGAGCGTGCCGCGCATGTGCCTCCCATGGAGACACCTGAGGAGTTCAACACGGCCGTGCTGGCTTTTCTCGATCAGCGTTCATCAGATCAAGAATGATCTGTTTTGCGTTTGCCAGGCAGTTCGAAGACCGACTGTGTTTTAACGATGGCATGGTCATCTGGAAACGTATGAAACGCTTGGATCATCATGCTACGCTCGCGCGTTTGAACATGGATGTAGCTCAGTGCTCCCAAAGCGATTCTGCCGCTTGAATCAAAAGTGTGCAGCATGCCTTGCCGTTCGCTGTTCCGCACCAACTCTTCCTGAAAAGACCAAAACATCTCTGCATCTAAAGGCTCTAAACAAAAATCGACTTGATAAGTGACTCCACCACGGCACTCCATACGATCATTGCACTCACCGCGTAAATGGTGTCCCATCAACAAACGTTTTTTGGGAAGAGGTTGATTGGCGGCGGCAGCAACTTCGGTAAGCGTGATGCCGTCAACACGCCAGTTGATCACGTGCCCCGCGCTGGTAATGTCGATTTTGGCTCGATAACCGGCACGCTCCACCACCCGAGTTTGATGAATCTGAAACAACTCAGGATGCAAAGCTCTTCCGTAGAGCTGAAACGTGAGTTCTGCAACTTTCGGCCGAACAGTAATCAACGTGCTATTCCTTGTACCATCAGTGGGAATGGTGTCGTGCGTGACGACACGTCTTCCGCGCTGCAATTCGTTTCGTGTGAACGGTCATTATAAGCACACGGACAAATGCGTACAAACAGATATTCGAATGCAATAATCCTTGAATAAAAAAGGTATTGACAAATGTGGCTCGCGTGTTCTCGCAGCACAAAAATTGCTAGCTAGTTTAATCAAGCTGTAGCACAAACACCCTTGCGCTAGTCGATAACAATGAGAACTTATTTAGAGTGTGCAGGTTTCCGTGTTCAATGTGGCACGATCTCGAATGGGCGTTTTTTCGAGATCTGAAACCTGACCTATCACCACGGCGTACGTTTTAGGAATCTCGTTGATTTTGCCTTGCTACCGCACCAAGTCGTGTGCAACCTTCCTAGACGACCCGACGCTACGTTTTCAGCACCCAGCGTCAAGCACCATTTAGAGCGAAGCGGCCATCACATCGTACAGCGTGTGTGCTCCGGCCGTGACACCAAACCCACGGTACGTAAACAAAACCGCGAAAAAGATGCCCGCGACAAATCGGAAGGTAAAACTAAACCACTCAAACGAGTCACCTGCCGACGTAAAAACACGATAATGCGCTGCTGAAAACAGCAACCCGGTCAACACGATTCCCATCAGTAGACTTGTGTTGGGGGTCGCGCCACAAGCACGTACCACACCCACAACGACCGGAAGCAATAACAACCTAAACATTAGCTCTTCATAGATGCCGGCGCCAAAATATCCGATCAGGCGCGTCGCCTGATCCGCCACCACACCGCTGTTCACGGACAGGGGTGTCGCGGGTGAGGTGGTCCATGAAGCACCAGATAATTCGACCAGCTTCCCCTGAAATTGTGCCAGCCCTAGCAACAAGATTCCAAAGCACAATGACTCCACTAGCATAC
The DNA here is from genome assembly GCA_022448645.1 of Pirellulaceae bacterium. The sequence continues at coordinate 14,773 of JAKVBZ010000055.1, read as the reverse complement.
CGCCCACCACTCTCGGTGAAAATCGCCACGGTTCTCGGGTCAAGTGGTGCCAGGCTAACAAGGTAAACACAGTCAGGATCGGCAACAAAAAATATTGGCCGAACCCAATCCAATCCAAGAATAGTCGTAGCCAAAGATCAGCTCCGTTGCGCATCGCCTGTGGTCCGAAGGCCAGGATGCCAACTTCATAAACCAAGAGCATCGGCGCGACAAACGCCAGGCTGACCGCTGGCCGGCGAGTCTCGGCGAAATAAAGGGTCCACCAGGAATGATCCGACGGTTCGCTGATTGGCAAATTCCCTTCCATATGGACGGCTATTTAAAAATCTCGTGTAGTGTGAAAAAGCATTGAGACGCCTTCACACGAAAAATGAACGACGTTGTTGAGCTGCCAGCAGTTCTCTTCATCTTTTTTCGGCATGGGGCCTGTGCTAGCTTAAGCAGGTCATGCAACGAAAGATTCCCAAAGGACGCGGGGCGGTGGTCAATCCAACGAACCGCTTCGAAAACATCCATCTAATAGACGATTCTGAGCATCTCTGCGAGACGGATGTTCCGACTCCGCCCCGGCTGACAACACAGTTTCTGCCCGACGAATCACGCACGATTATTTGTCGGAACGACAGCCCGGATATCCCGTTTCGCTTCAGCGTGAATCCCTACCGTGGTTGCGAGCATGGTTGCGCCTATTGTTATGCTCGGCCGACTCACGAAACCTTGGGAATGAACGCTGGACTAGATTTTGAATCTCAGATCCTCGTCAAATATCGGGCTGTCGATTTGTTTCGCAACGAATTGAACCAACCGCCTTGGGAAGGAGACTTGGTAGCGTTTTCTGGCGTGACAGATTGTTATCAACCTATTGAACGTAAACTGCTACTGACGCGTGGACTGGTCGAAGTGGCTGCAGAAGCCAACCAGGCTATCGGCATTGTGACGAAAAACGTGTTGCTGATGCGCGACGTGGACCTATTGGCAGCCATGGCTGAGAAACGACTGGTCCAAGTCTACCTAAGCGTCACAACGCTCGACCACAGTTTGTCTCGAGAACTTGAACCTAGAACCGCATCTCCTACCGCAAAGCTCCGCGCGATACGAGAGCTGACTGAAAATGGCATACCGGTAGGGGTCATGGTTGCTCCAATTATTCCCGGTTTAAACGACCACCAGATTCCGCAAATATTGGAAGCATGTCGGGAGGCGGGTGCTCAATCTGCTCAGTACCTACTGTTGCGGTTACCGCTCGCAGTGCGCCCCATATTTTTGGAGTGGTTGGGTGAGTTCCGTCCACTGGCTCGAGACAAAGTCGAAGCGATGATTCGCGACACGCGGGACGGTCAGTGGAATGACTCTCAATTCGGTCGCCGCCACAAAGGACAAGGTAGTTATGCAGAACAAATTGGAAATATGTTTCGTACGTTTGCGGCGCGCTGCGGGCTCGACCAGCCATTACCTCCTGTGGATCATTCGCTGTTCCGACCTCCCCGTTTTGCGAATGGTCAAATGCACCTGTTCTAGGTGTCGCCAGCTACTCGCACCTTGCGAAGCGTTGCCTGTGTCAGGTAACCTGGAGCCCATCAGGTTCCTTCCACCTTTCCTGTCCAAACGTCATGTCCCTGTTTGAAGCAGCCGAAGCCGTACAACTGGATCGCGCGAAACCGTTGGCTGCGCGGATGAGGCCCCGCGTCCTAGCTGAGTTCGTCGGCCAAGAACAGTTTCTGGGCGAAGGCAAACTGCTGCGGCGTTTGCTGCAAGCCGATCGCTTGGGATCCGTTATCTTCTACGGTCCCCCTGGCACCGGTAAAACAACACTGGCCCAACTGCTGGCAACGGAAACCAAAAGTAGGTTCCAACAAATTAGTGCGGTGAGTGGTGGAGTCAAACAGTTGCGGGAATTGCTCGACACGGCGCGCGACGAACTCGCCACTGGTGGTTGCAAAACACTACTCTTCGTGGACGAGATTCATCGCTTCAATCGTGCGCAGCAGGACGTGTTGCTACCCGACGTGGAGGACGGCGTGGTGATTCTGGTTGGTGCCACAACATCCAACCCGTTTTTCGCAGTGAACAGCGCACTGATTAGCCGCAGCCGTGTGTTCCAATTCGAGCCCCTGCAACCCAGCCACATCAAGAAATTGATCGGTCGAGCATTGGCCGACACCGAACGAGGCTTGGGACGGTATCAGGTCACCATCGAAGACGATGCGTTGGAGCTTTTGGCAGAAGTGTGCGATGGGGATGCGCGACGAGCCTTGGGGGCTTTGGAGATTGGTGTCCTATCCAGCAAGGAAAAGCCCATCGTCTTTTCACGTAGCCTGGCAGAAGAATCAGTACAGCGCAAATCCATCGAATACGACGCCACTGGCGATTCTCACTACGACACAGCAAGTGCTTTGATCAAAAGTATTCGGGGAAGCGACCCAGACGCCGCTATCTATTGGTTGGCACGCATGCTGGAAGGTGGCGAAGACGTCCGATTCCTTACCAGGCGACTTGTCATTCTGGCGAGCGAAGATGTCGGAAACGCAGATCCCCACGCATTGTCGCTGGCGGTCGCAGCCATGCAAGGGTGTGAGTTTGTTGGTCTTCCCGAATGTCAACTCACTTTGGCGCAGGCTGTTACCTACCTCGCCTGTGCTCCAAAATCGAATGCCGCCACCGTAGCGATCAGCGAAGCACGGGACGACATCCGGCAAGGTCGTCTGGTACCTGTGCCTCGACATTTGCGCGACGCTCACTATCAAGGAGCCGAAAAATTGGGTCACGGTACAGGATACCAATATGCCCACAACAGCGAGGACGGCCTAGTTGCCCAAGAATATTTGGGGATTGATCGCGAGTACTATCGTCCGGTTCCCCGTGGTTTCGAAGCAGAGCTAGCAGATCGTTTGCAGCAGATTCGTGCCCGATTGCGAGATACGCCTGCCCATTGATTTGGGCTGGCGAAAAAAAGTCTCATCGCTTACCATCCCGGCCCGCACCAATCTGATCGCCATCTGTAGAGGTTAGACTTGGTTCGCCGGTCTCCCTTAGAATACTCTGTTCGATTGAAGTCAAGGAGGACTGTTGTGAATTCGCTCAAATCCGGATTCGTCGTCGCCGTGATGCTGGCCGCCGGATACGGCGCCTATGTCATGCTGGTGAAACCACCACCGATGCCTCTCAGCGATGCTTCCATTGAGGCGGATTGGTCCAAAGCCCAAGTAGAACTCGAAGCGTCCCATCCTGGCAATGTAGACAAGTTGGCCGTAGCCGAGACCAAGCCTGCTTCCACACCGTCGGTTCCTCAAATCCAATTGTCACCTGATAGCCCTGAAAGTGTGGGGTCTTCTTCCGCACTTCCCCACAACATCCTCCCGGCAATCGCGACTCCCGCACCAAGTGCGGTCGCGGATGTTGCCGATTCGGGTGTCACAGTGGAAGCGATTGGATCGCCAACCGGGGCGCAAGAACATTCCAACGGTGCCGGTATTCCGGAATACACGGATACAGCGAATGCTTACGCGACGAACAACACTTCGCCCCATAGTGGTACGGCAGGCGCACCACCCCTCGTCTCCGCTGACAGCGATTCACCTGCCGTAGGAAATAATCCTGGAGCCAACGAGTTCGATTCGGTCGCTCAAGGAGAGATTCCGAATTCTTGGGAAAACGAAGCATTCGAGAATGACTGGCGGACGGCGGAATCTCAATTAGCCCTTGGACAAACGGCTGATGCACTATTTGCACTTTCGATGTGGTACGAAAATCCAGACTTGTCGAAAGAACAAAGCGATCGTCTGGTGGAACGTTTAGATCAATTGGCCGGCTCCGTGATTTACTCCACGCAACACGCCCTACAACCATCTTACGAAGTACGCGCCGACGAAACTTTGACGAGCATCTCGCAACATTTTCGTATTCCTTGGCAGTTTCTGGCCAATGTCAATGGTGTGTCCGGACCCGATGCCGTGACACCCGGCCAGCAGCTCAAAGTGGTGCCTGGCCCCTTCCGCTGCGAAATCGATTTGGACCGCCGAAACCTGACGGTCTTTTTGGGGCGCTATTATGCCGGTCGATTTCCTATCGAATTCGGACAGGATCCTTTTCCTGATCCAGGCGAGTACGATGTGATCGACAAAACGTATGAAGGCCGTGATTTTGTGGGTACCAATGGTCAGCTAGTGACGGCCGGGGATCCACAAAATCCATATGGCAAGACGATCCTGCAACTTACCAATGGTTTGCTGCTGCACGTGCAGCAGCCGAGCCAGCAAAACCCACGACCAGGTTGCATCATGCTCAGTGAACAAGATCTGGCAGATTTGTTCGCCATTCTCTCGATTCAATCACGGGTGGTGGTCAAAGCTTCCACGCCCACACGATCGAACTCCAGCGATTCCTCCCCCGCCGGATTCTCATTCGTCGCGCCAGACACAGCACGTTAGTGGTAGGAATCAACTTGGCGTCTGAGAATGTCCACCGTAGGTCATTAGCGCGCCAGATCGCTTAGAGAGCACTCAACGGGTGTCATGCTACGTATCCCGAGCGGCGCAGACCGCCCAGTTCCTGGATGAATTCTTGTCATAAAACAAACGGTTTTTGCGCTTTCGCTACAAAATCGGAAGCATCAGGCAGAGCATTCAGTTAACTGAAACAGTCGAGCCTATTGGACTCGCACCAGCAATCCTGATGCGATACGAAAAAAGTTAGATATGTTGACCGCGTTGCCCGGCGGGACAATACGTGATATATGACAATACGTGGTATATATTGTGTCCCAGGGAGGTAGGAATGTACGACCGAGATGCATTGCAACAGTTGATTCGAGAATTGGCGCTCCGAGAGGGCCAGTTCACACTCGCTTCAGGCAAATCGTCACACTATTATCTGGACTGCCGCAAAGTCACGTTGGCCTCAGCAGGAGCTCACTGGATTGCCGCAGGGATTCTGGAACTGCTGGGCGAGGATTTACCCGACGCGGTGGGAGGCATGGCCATCGGCGCCGATCCGATTACTGCTGCGGTCATTACATTGGCTGCCGTTCAACAAAAATCACTGCGCGGTTTTATCGTGCGCAAAGAATCGAAACAACACGGTACTGGCCAGCAAGTCGAAGGGCCAGTGGAGCCTGGTGACCGGGTCGTGATCGTTGAAGACGTGGTGACGACCGGCGGTAGTTCCTTGAAAGCGGTTCAACACGCGCGCGATTTTGGTCTGCAGGTGGAATCAGTGATCGGAATCGTGGATCGTTTGGAAGGCGGAGCTGAAGTATTCGCCGAGCAACAGATTCCTTTTCAAGCTTTATTCACCATTCGTGATTTTGGGCTTGAGCCAATCGCTAGTTGATTTCAACATCAACGACACTGTGGTATATCACTTGAGACAATTCAAGGCATCGATCGTATGGAAACATCGCTGCACCGAGAACTCAAGCTAATCTATGCTGCTTCGCCCGAAGACACCGAGGTTCGCATCGGCCGGTTTCGCATCGATGCAGTGAATGGCAAAGAACTTATCGAAATCCAGCACGGTGGTCTGTCGGCCATTCGCGACAAGATCCAAAAGTTATTGAAGGATCACCGGGTGCGTGTGGTCAAAACGATCATTGCCCGGAAACTCTTGGTGAAGCGAAAGTCACGTCGCGGTCGTGTCGTGGAACGGCGCTTGAGCCCCAAACGGGGGCAATTGCTGGACGTGTTCGGCGATCTTGTTCATTTCACGCGCGTTTTTCCCCATCCACGTTTGACGCTGGAGGTTTTGCTGGTAGAAGTCGAAGAATGGCGATACCCTGGCCACGGCCGGCGACGACGTTGGCGACTGCGTGATTTTCAGATCGAAGATCAAAAGCTGTTGGAAATCCAGGGACATCGCGTGATTCGGCGGGCAAAAGACTTAGCGAACATGGTACCTAACAGCATTCCACTTCCCTTCGACACTCAAGATCTGGCTAATGCTCTACAGATCAAGCGTTGGGAAGCTCAAAAGGTTGCCTACTGCTTACGACACACTGGTGCTGCCGAGCCCGTGGGCAAACGTGGGAACGCGATCTTATATGCGTGGCCCAAGCCGAAACGAAAAGCTGGCTAGCCGCGTATCTGTTGGAATTTGCCTCATCCATTTTCCGGAGAAGTCCAAACCGCCAATGCAGACCCAGTCTCTCGTAATCCGTCCGATCCCAGTCAGCGGGAGGGATGACGAGTGATTCGAGTCCCCAGCCGATGCTTCGCCCGCATGGCTCACTGGAACCACAGAGCCAAAGTGAGCATAATGCACGTGCTTGGTAGCGTCTGTCATCGAGTTGGCCGTCTCGCGAGACTATCTATGTATATGTTCCTAGTTCGAAATGCCTCCCAATCGTCGGTTGCGATCCTTCTTTCCTGCCTACTGATCTCTACGACATGCGCAGCCGATAACGTATCCTGGCCACAATGGCGAGGGCCCCATTATGATTTGCGATCTGCCGAAACCGATTGGAGCGCAGACAATCCAACCATCCTCTGGAAAGCCAATGTCGGCATCGGCTATAGCAGCGTGACCATTTCAGGCACGCGTCTGCTGACGATGGGCTACAGCGACGAGGAGGAAGCGGAGGTCGTCTATTGCCTAGACACGAGAACAGGTCAAAAGCTTTGGACACAAAGCTATCAGGGCGCGTTGGTGGACAACCTACACCGCGGTGGCCCAGGTTCCACTCCCACGATCCACGGCCGAGTCGTTTACACACTGGGGCGTGAAGGTCAACTGAATTGCCTAAAACTATCGAGCGGTAAGGTGATTTGGTCGGCCCAGCTACAAGAACGACTGGGGGTCGAGTTACCCGAATGGGGATTCACCTGTTCTCCCGTCGTGCGCGGCGGGCGTGTGATTCTGGACGTGGGTCGTGTCGTCGCGCTTGATAAACGTAACGGTGAAGTCCAATGGCAAACGGGAATCTCTCCTGCCGGCTATGGTTCTCCCACACCTCTTAAAGTGAAAGGACTGCCGTGCATCGCCGTACTTCACAACGAAGGCCTATCGGTGGTGCGCGAACGCGATGGCTCTGAAATTGAATTTTCATCTTGGGAGACCAGTTTTCTAACGAATTCCACCAGCCCGGTGTTGGTTGATGACAAGATCTTTTTGTCCACCGGCTATGAGCGCGGGTGTGCACTACTGGAATGGAAAGACGACCGGCTAGAAACGGTTTATGAAAACCGCAACATGAGCAACCACATGAACAATAGTGTCCTGTGGCAAGGGCATCTTTTCGGATTTGATGGGAACGCTCATCGGGGCAAGAATGCTCGTCTTGTTTGCCTGGATGCCGCCACGGGGGAAGAAGCGTGGTCGGAACTTGGTTTGGGTTGTGGTTCGTTGATGCTGGCGGATGGGAAACTCTTGATTCTTAGCGAGGACGGTCAATTAGTAATTGCCGCTGCTAATCCACAGGAATACACTGAGATCTCCCGAATCGAAGCGGTTCCAGAACGCTGCTGGACCGTACCTGTACTTGCTGGCGGACAAATCTATTGTCGCAACGACGTAGGCAACTTGACGTGTGTATCCGTCGTAACCGACTGAGCAAGTTTCTTGGACAGTGATATTCAGAATAGGATGGTATCATCTCGTGAGCCTACCCACCGATCTGCAGATCAGACACATCTCTACATCCCATCAAAGAATCGCCTATCGAACTCCGATCAAGTTCGGAGGCAATGTGGTCCTCGATGCGCTTTTATTTGATGTTGAAGTTGAAATCGAGACTCTTTCCGGCCAACGAGCTCGTGGTCATGGTTCGATGCCACTGGGGAATGCCTGGTCCTGGCCATCAGCCCAGGTTGAGGGCGAACAAACGTTGGCCGCTATGTTGTCGCTGGCAGAAGCAGCGGCGGCGGCCGCGGGTAAATATCAGGGGAGTGGACACCCGTTAGAAGTCACCGTCGAGATGGCTCACAGTTTACAGGATCTGGCAGATGACGTCGGCCAACAACACCAGTTAGCCGAACCGATGCCAAAGTTGGCCCAATTGGTGTGTAACAGTCCTATCGAAGCGGCTATCTACGATGCCTACGGGCGGGCACTACAACAAAACTCGTACAACGTATTAGGTAAGGAATTTGTGCATCCCGATTTATCCGAGTGGCTTACCTCCGAGTTTCAAGGGGAATACCTTGATCGATATACAACCCGTCAAACCAAACCGGTGATGCCACTCTATCATCTGGTGGGTGCCTTGGATCCGCTCAGCAGCTCAGACGTTGTCACCCCAGTGGGCGATGGACTACCAGAGACACTAGCCGATTGGATTGACGCAGACGGCTTAACCCACATGAAAATCAAGCTGGCGGGAGATGATTTAGTCTGGGATGTAGAGCGTGTTGTCAACATTGAGCAAGTGGCCACTGAGGTTCAATCTCGTCGGGGACAAAAACATTGGTGGTATTCTTGCGATTTCAACGAACGTTGCGCAAACGTGGAATATGTGTTGGACTTCCTGGGACAGTTGCGCGAACAATCTCTAACTGCCTGGAACCGAGTCCAATACATTGAGCAACCAACGCATCGAGACCTGCGGGCTAACCCAGAGAACCACATGCATCGCGCGGCCGAAATTAAACCGGTCGTCATCGACGAATCACTAGTAGATCTCGATAGCTTGTTATTGGCCCGCGAGCAGGGGTATTCCGGCGTAGCCCTCAAGGCGTGCAAGGGGCATAGCGAAGCTTTGTTGATGGGGGCGGCAGCTCAGAAGTACAACATGTTCTTGTGCGTGCAAGATTTGACCTGTGTCGGCGCTTCGTTCCTGCACTCGGCCAGTCTGGCAGCTAGGATTCCCACGGTGACCGCAATCGAAGGAAACGGTCGGCAATATTGTCCCGCCGGGAATCAAGGTTGGGACACGCGAGTTCCGGGTATGTTCGAGATCACAGACGGAACAGTAGCCACCGCAGAACTTGACGGCATCGGAATGGGATTCGTCTGATGCCAATAACAAGTCAAAGCTTGGTTGCCCGGTCATTCAGCAGCTTGTGCGCCTGACTCGACCCCAAAACAACATAGCCCACACAGTGCGAACCTTCATCACACGACATCGAAAAAACGTCTGTCAACTCACTTAGCGGCACTATTTGACACCACCATGAACGACGATTGGGACGATGAAGACTTTGATTCAGACAATGTAGACTTTTCCGAAACGCAAACTTGCCCGTCATGTCGTTCCGATATCTATGAAGACGCCGAGCAGTGTCCTGTCTGTGGTGAGTACATTGTTTGGTCAAGACAAACATTGTCTGGCAGGCCGTGGTGGTTCGTCGCCCTGGGCCTAGTGGGAATTCTAGCAGTGATCTGGGCATTGAGTGTGGGCTGGTGACAGGAAGTGCGTTGGGGTCCGCGCAATTTTTTGAATAAACCCTCTGCCACCCTGTCCTGCGATACGTGTGGTCGGTTAGACTGGCATGGTTCGTCAACAATGACCGGACACCTAAATGTGTGAGCTGCTGGCGCTTACCAGGCGCCTTCCACAACAACAATGATTCCAAATCAACATCGATTCGAAATGTAGTCGCGACCTCTCCACCACATGAATCAATCCAATAAAAATATGTCACACGTTGACGATGCTCCCTGGTATGCCGGGATTACATCATATCAATGGTTGGTCCTGCTGATCGCATCCCTTGGTTGGATCTTTGACGTATTCGAAGGTCAGATCTTTGTCGCCTCCATGCGAGACGCGATGCCAAATCTACTTGACGTCGTAGCGGACGATCCGGCTGTGCGCCGTTGGAATGATTGGGCATTTGGCAGTTTTCTGCTGGGCGGTGCATTGGGTGGCGTCTTATTCGGTATGGTGAGTGACCGCATCGGACGATCCAAGACCATGATCGTGACGATCCTGTTTTATTCGGTATTCACATGCGTTACTGCTTTCGCACAAGCGCCGTGGCACATGGTGATATTGCGTTTTTTCGTCGCCATGGGTGTGGGTGGTGAATGGGCAGTAGCGTCTGCCATGGTGGCTGAAGTCATGCCGACGCGTTCACGTCCGATCATGAGCAGCATTTTTCACGGATCGAGTGTCTTCGGCACACTGTTGGCGGCAGCAGCCGGCGCTTACGTTGTCGGAAATCCGGCTCTGGGAAGTTCCGCCTGGCGTTGGGGATTTGCCATTGGCGTCTTGCCTGCGTTGCTAACGATCTGGGTTCGTTGGAAGCTGCGCGAGCCTGAGAAGTGGGTCAAAGCACGTGAGCTGGCCGACCAGGCCGACCAACCGGACAGCGGTCGTATCTTGGAGCTGTTTCAAGGCCCGAATCTGCGCAATACGATCGTTGGCGTGAGTCTTTCTTCCATTGGACTGGTGACGTTCTGGGGAGGACACATCTACGGAAAGAATGCACTACTGCGTGATGCGGAAACCAAAGCCCTGCAAACCGAAAACGTGGAGCTCAGCCCGCCGACCAATGAGTCACATAGAACCAGTTACCAAGAAGCACGTAAAGCAGCTTTGACGAAACATCGGACCAGTATCAAACGCGCCGAAATGTTGAGCATGGTCCTTAATTCGATCGGTGGCGGATTGGGACTGGTGTTGTTCGGGACGATTTCCAATCGAATCGGTCGTAAAGGAGCCTTTATCTTTTACCACATTGCAGCGTTCGTCATGATGTTGTTGCTCTTCAAGGTGCTGATCGCCCATGGAGTAGCTGCCATCTGGCTGGCGCTGACACTTCCGTTATTTGGGTTCTTTACCGTCGGCTTGCATGCCGGATACGCGGTCTATTTTCCTGAACTGTACCCCACGCGTTTGCGTGGAACCGGTGCCGGATTTTGCTTCAACATGGGACGACTGGCCACGGCCGCCGCTTTTTTTGGGTTCGGTGCGTTAGCAGCAACCGAGCAGTACAAAGACTATGTCATCCCTGAGAACAAGGCCTTGATCCTGGCACCTTTGTTTTTGTTGGGAGCTGCCATCGTGTTCGCAGCAAGAGAAACTCGTGGTGAGGATCTTCCTGACTAAAAGATGAACTTGCATTGAAAGGATAATAGATTGCGTCGCAGTAAGACCTTAGAAAAAATTCGGAACGGTGAAGTTGTTCGCATATGCGGTTTGGGACATTTCATTCCGGCCTTTGTGCGGATGGCCGCCGAGAATGACTTCGACTGTATCTGGCTGGACCTGGAACATCGTGCCATGGACGCGCGCGAAATACAGGGGCTGATGGCGTTCTTTCATTTGTTCGACATCGATTGCGTACTTCGTCCGCCAACTTTGGAAAAAAGTCGACTGTATCGCTATTTGGAAGATGGTGCCACGGGCTTGATGATCCCTCATGTCTCGACGCCGGAAAAAGCCGAGTCGCTTGTGCAGTCTGTAAAGTTCCCTCCTCTGGGAGATCGTGGCGCCGATGGTGCCGGAATGGATGTTGAATTCAGCCTGCAGGATGTCGTGTCCTATGCCGAAGAAGCCAATCGAGAGACTTTCTTGTTCGTCCAGATCGAAACGATAGAAGGCTTGAACAACGTTGACAAAATCGCTGCCGTCGAGGGTATCGACGGGATCTTTTTTGGACCAGGCGATTTGTCGCTAAGATTGAGCCATCACGACGACGATTCTTTGACAATCGATAAAGCTCGTCAAATCGTAGCAGACGCCTGCCGTCGCCACGGCATCGCATGGGGCCAGCCAGCTCCATCCAAAGAGTTGCTAGGACAGCTGATCTCGCAAGGTGCGCAACTATTGGTTCATGGCAGCGAGTTCCTTGGCATGCTGCAGAATCTAACCAACGCCAGGGAAACATTCAACGACTCGATCAAGAACCATTTTCCTTCCTAAGTCTTCCCGCTATTCGTTTACCGCGTGAGCACGCTAACGCCCCTAGATCTCTATTGAAATTTGACGCTGACCTCGGGTTGAAGCTCCATACGAAGGCCCTTTACATCGGCAAGCGCTGCGCGAATAGCATCCTCGTCCTCCATACCTTGCAGACGCTGCAAAACCTGCAAGTTTTCCTTGTTGGTAAATAGGTCAGCCAATTTGAGATCCATAATCCCAACCGTTCCTTTTTTCGACACATGTGAGGCATCTGTTTCGACGATCTTGCCGTCGACGCGGACGCGGATTAGAAACCGTGCCCCTTCCAAGATGGGACCTAACATGGCCATCATTGGACCGAGCTGAGCCTCGGGCGCTTGGCCGTCTCCTTCCAAGGCTGGGTCGGACGGCCCGGGAAACGGAGAGCGACTTCCTGGCAGGCTGGGTTGCTGTGGAGGCGTCATCGCAGGCAACACCATGGTTAGCTCGGATGTATCGCCTGCAGAGAAATCGAACTTTAACTCCCTCTCAGACAACCCTGTCATGTCTGTCTCGTTCTCCTGCGGTTTGATGACACCGTTTTCGTTCGAAATCCCTAAGCCGGCTCCTTTCAGCTGCAACTGCGTCACATCGTCAAAAGCATATTTAGCAAGAATCCCATCCCAACCTTTTGCATTTTGTTTTTTCTTTACCCATTCCAGACGGACACCTTCGCCGAGACGACCCGCAGCTTTTGCGAAACCTTCTTCGTCGACCGTTACTTCTTTCGGTTTCGCGTTTTCGGCACCAAACTGACCCAGCGCCGCTGCAAGGGGGTTGCCGTCGATATTCATATAGGAAGCTTGATACACAAACCCACTACCGTCCTTTTGCACGACAATTTCTGTCAGCGATTCAATGCAACCCGTCAGGCTGACGACGAACATTGACAATACCAGTAACCAATGGACACATTTCATAGTCACACTCCAGATGTATCAGGAATTGGGCCTGTGCACTCATCGGGACCAATACGTGCCAGGAGATCCTCTTTATATCGTACCAAATACTGGCGCGCCGATAGGTGCGCACGTCAAGAAGTTATGAAATGCCCCACCATGATGATGTTTCCGGCCTATCATCGTGTACAAGTTCGTTGGCAACGCTATCATCCATCACCAGCTTTTGGACGGTATGCTGAATGGGAGCGGTGCAGCTTATCAACATCTTCATTGCCACAGACAACAGTACGGACAACACGGTTGATTGTCGCATGACTTGCTTCTCGAAAAGAGGATGTGTTGTTCTTCGTTTTCCAACCAGTCGCTGAAAAACGATCGTGGTTGACCTATCAGCTGACACTTTCTCGTCAACTGTCCGTACGTGTCAGTCGTCTTTTTGAGTTGGCGAGATCTTCCACGACCAAGGCAGCTGGCCATGAGCTGCCAATCGCTAAAATACGAACGTGTAACATCCACTCGCTTGTTGCGTTCATCACAGGGAAAATCCGAGCGGAATGGTGCATCACAACGTATACCCACATGGTTTCGCTACATTGAATACACGAGCAACGGAGTATGGCCATCGATAAGAAACGTATTTCGCATTCTGAAAAAATCGTGCGACATTTTCCAAACGGACTGGTAAAATGGAATGAGCTTTTCTCTCAAATATTTTCCACTGCAACAGAATAGATAATCCGCGTTGTACGCACTATATAAACAACTGCATTCCAGCAATTTGCAAACGAAAGCACAATCTGCTGACTTCAACTCATCACGGAGTTGTCGAATCGAGGTGCTCGAGGCGCGCATCGTCCTCGACAGCACACTCGTCTTCAATGAAATCCAGTACCACAGTGCGGCTGACCAGAACGGACTGGAATGGATCGAGTTTCACAACCAGTTGGCGGTGGACCTGGACGTGTCTCGTTGGCGACTGGCCGGAGGGGCCGACTTTTTGTTCCCCGAAGGAACCACTGCTCCGGGTGGTGGATTTCTGGTCATTGCCAATGATCCGTCCGAACTGCTGGCTCAAACTGGATACTCGGGAGCTCTAGGTCCATTTACGGGGCAATTGTCCAATGGTGGCGAAGAATTGTTGCTACTCAACAATAACGACCGCCACATGGACAGGTTGAACTATAACGATACGGGTGACTGGACTTCCGGGCCGGACGGTTCGGGATTCACTCTGGTCAAAGATGAATTGCTCCACACCAGTGGGCTACCGACACACTGGATAACCAGTACCACCCGCGGCGGTACGCCAGGAGCCGATCGGGCTGCGACCACCCCTGCAGCAAAAGACCTGCATATCAATGAGATGTCTGCGGCAAGTGATCTCAACTTCTTCATCGAGATCAAAAACGAGGGCAGTACAACTCATTCTCTGACAAACTATCAAATCGTTAGTTCGGCAGATCCTGTGAACAATGTGTATGTGCTTCCGGCTCAGTCTATCGCGTCGGGCGGTTTCGTTACGGTTACCGAAACGCAATTGGGATTTAACGTTAACGATGGCGACACCCTGTTTGTATTTTCGTCAAGCCAACAGACTCTGATCGACGCGCGGCGCGTCACAGAAAACCTTCGCGGCCGTTCCACAGAACATGCCGGGTCGTGGTTGTATCCCCATACCGTGACACCGGGAACGCCCAACTCGTTCCAATTCGCAGAAGATGTGGTGATTAATGAGATTCTTTATCACCCGTTTAATGAACAACTGAGTGGCGCGAATATCGTCACAGAGGACGTCGTGGTCACTCAGTTTGTACGACGCGGCGATGATGTGTCCGTGTTCATCCCAACCAACGATTCTTTGGGAAACAGCTGGCAGCTGGCAGCCTTTAACGATGCTTCCTGGATCACTGGCCCCACGGGCATTGGTTTTGAATCGAGTTCCGTCACTGACGCGATCGCCTATGGTAATCTGACCGGAGCGGGTGGCTCATCAAGTTTGTCGGGGCCCTACGGCCATGACTTTACGGTAAATTCATCCATTACGATCGACCAATTG
>JAKVBZ010000054.1 GCA_022448645.1 Pirellulaceae bacterium | reverse complement strand
CGACTCGCCGACAAGCGGGACCACCCTGTCGTCGGTCTGATGGCGCAACTGCCGAGGTCTCCACCTCCTCCACCAATTTCCGCAAGCCAGAACTCCCTGGAAAATGTCCAGCCTCCGCACGTTGGCGTTGAAGTAAATTGCGTTCGGTGTGTACGGCCGACGCAGGTTGATTGTGACCTCGAACGATGTGACCGAGATAGGTTGGAGGGTGGCCGACACACATTGTTGGAACGCGCTATGGAACCTACCGTTTCTGCCGTCGGTTGTGCACAACCGACGAGCGGAGAGGGAGGGATTCGAACCCTCGGTACCCATAAGGGTACACCGGTTTTCGAGACCGGCCCGTTCGACCACTCCGGCACCTCTCCGAATAGTGTGGTGAAGACCAGATCATAGCTGTCAACTTGGCAACGCGCCAACCTCATCAGCTAGCATCACACACTGGTTTTTTTCTCAGCAGCCTGATTGCAGTAACTTGTCACCCTTAGGGATGTTGCGTTTCTTTGATCACCAGACTGGGTCAGATGACGTTTTTTCGACGAAATCGACACTGTCACAGTGTCGATTTGGCCCCCTGTGCAATGGCCTGCTCAGTAAGTGATTTTGACAAATATCAATGATCTTGTCGTTGAGGTTGGTTACGCATATCCTCCGCCACCAATAGCTTGACCCTCCATCTGCCAAATTCAAGGAAGAAGGCTTCGTATGTTGGACGTGCTCTTGCCAGCATATCAACTGCTCAACAGCGGATTGGGGCGCACGTTGGTGCTATGCCTCGCTTTGGCAGGACTGTTAGCGATCATGGCCACGGATCGGCGGTCGCTTGCCGAATATGGGCTGACGGTCCGACCAGGATGGTGGCGTCAACTGGGAGCTGGATTGCTAGTGGGATCGTTCGTCTACGGTGCCTACTGTGGTTTCGCTTGTATTCTCGGAGTTTTTCAATGGAATACGAGCCAATTGAATGCCTATCGTTGGTTCTCAGCTGGACTGGCAGCCTCTTGCGCCATCCCTGTCGCGGCAACCCAACAAATCATCTTTAGCGGCTACCTGCTCAGCAGATTCCGTGAATCGATAGGTCGAGACGCAGCCGTCGTTGCAGCGGCTGCCACCTTCGCAGTTCTGGCTTCCTGCGGAGACTCGTCACACTGGTTCTCACAGGAAACAGTCCGTTTGGCCAGTGGTTTATTTCTTATCGCAGCTCTATTGGGTATCCTCCGTCTGATTACCGGCAACATCCTGCTACCTATTGGCGTCTTGGCCGGTGCCATTGCCGTACGTCGATTGATCAAGAAAACACACCTTTTCGTCTTGGAAGAAGACCATGCCTGGACAAATTGGTTCGCACCTCAAGCAGACCCTCGTCAAGGTGTTTGGTTCTGGTCGATCGTGGCACTCGGTTTAGTTGCTGCGTGGATCTTTTTACGACGCCGAGGTGAACCCGAAATGGTGACAAACCAGCCGTTGCTGACGGCCAGTTTCAAACGCGTCTTTCCGTTTTCCAACGTGATGGCCCTGGCACCTTTGGATCTCTGGTGGTCGAACCTTCTCGCCGCCCGCTTTGAAATTGGCTTGAAATATGTGCCGAGGCTGGCATGGATTTTGACGGTTTCTACTTTGAATACGTTGCTGTCGCTACCCGAACGCTGGTTGGCACCGTTTGTGCTGCGTCATCGTGTTGCGGATCCTGTGTGCATTGTGGGCGTCCACCGTAGTGGTACGACGCACCTACACAATCTGTTGGCCCTCGATCCAAAATTCTGCACTCCCCGCAACTATCACACCATGAATCCGCTCGGAGCATGGATCACTGGCTGGTGCATCACGCCTCTGCTCGGCCTTTTCATGACGATGAAGCGCCCGATGGATGCCATGAGTATCAGCATGTGGACCCCTCAAGAAGACGAATTTGCGCTGGCCGGAATGGGACGACTGTCGCCGTATTGGGGATTTACTTTTCCACGTTCCGTGAATAAGCACGATCGTTACATTTTTTCCGATGACTGGTCTGATGAAGAACAAACCACCTGGAAAAATCAGCTGTTGTTATTTCTCAGAAAAGTAACGTTCTGGTCCAGGAAACGACCTCTGCTAAAAAGCCCTTATCACACCGGCAGGATTCCTTTGATTCGAAGCTTGTTTAACGATGCCAAAATCATTCACATCGTACGGCATCCGCATGATGTCTTTCGCTCCAATCAACACTTAGCACGAGAAGGCTTGATCACTTTCCAATTACAAGATCCCGACCCCGAAGATTGCTTCGAAACGAGATTTGTGGCGAACTATCGCCGGCTGATGGATCATTTTTACGATGCAACCAAGAATCTTCCTGGGGGTAATGTTGTCGAAGTGCGATTTGAAGATTTGGAGCAGGATCCCTTTCGGGAAGTTCAGCGGATATATCGCGAATTGAATATGGATTTCAGTGATGCGTTTGCGCACAACCTCCGTCGTTACATCGCATCCGTCGCTGAGCATCGCAAAAATCGTTTTGCCACGCTTCCTGCCGAAGAACAAAGGCTGATTGAACGAGAAATGACTCTTTACATGCACCGTTGGGGATACGTGGAACAAGAACCATTACGTTCAACGGATGTCGCACCCGCGGCTTGAATCTCTCTCTCGATCCAACGCTTCATCCTTAGAGCGAACCGCAAACGGTACCCCTGTCAGGTTGTGCTGAACGGCTGTATGATGATCCGTGCTCGGTTCAGTGAGCGAGTTTCTTTCTTTGATGTCCGGCTAACCATCAAATCGAACTATGGCCAAGTCAACGGTGAGTTATCTAGTATTTGACGTGGAAAGCGTCGCGGATGGTGAGCTCGTCGCCGCGATTCGATATCCAGACGACGATCTCTCGGCAGCAGATGCCATCACCCGCTACCGCCAGGAGTTGATGGAGGAATTCAACCGAGACTTCATTCCTTACACATTTCAGTTTCCGATTTCTGTCGTGGTAGCAAAGGTCAGCAAGGACTTCCTGCTGACAGACTTGGTCGTTTTGGATGCGCCAAAATTTCGCCCTCACATCATCGCCCGTGATTTCTGGAAAGGCTGGGAAGCATATAGCCAACCAACCCTGGTCAGTTTCAACGGACGAACATTCGACATGCCACTGTTGGAATTGGCTGCCCTCCGATATGGCATCAGTGCGCCCACCTGGTTTGCCGAAGGCGCAAAAAGCTACGATTCACCCCGTAACCGGTACCAAAGTACAGCCCACCTGGACCTGCAAGACCTGCTGACAAACTACGGTGCAAGCCGTTTCTATGGTGGACTTAATTTGGCAGCCAATTTACTGGGCAAGCCAGGCAAAATGTCGGTACAAGGCGACATGGTTCAGGACATGTACGACGAAGGGCGGATCGAAGAAATCAATGACTACTGTCGCTGCGATGTGCTAGACACCTATTTTGTTTTTCTCCGCTCGCGAGTGATTGTGGGCAGGTTACCGTTGGAGCGCGAGCAAGAAATCGTGGCTCAAGTCAAGGAATGGCTGATCGACCAGTCCGACGAGCATCCCGTGTACCAGCGTTATCTAGACGAATGGGGCAACTGGTCCAGCCCGTGGGACGACTGACACAGTCTGGCCCGTTATCACAATCGCTGCAATCGGCACCGTATTATCCGTATAGACCTCTCGTGATTGCAGAACAGTATCGCGGACGACGATGCCTTGGATAAGCGGCTCGAACCGTGTCCTAGCACGTCGTTGCAGGATACGGCGTCGTATCACCTACACACACTCTGATCCTGAGATGGGCAATTATCATGTGGCGTGCATTCTTTTTAGCAATTGGGCTGTCCCTCGTGATTCTTGGCGCTGAATTCATGGCGGTCGAACAGGTCGAGTTACATAAGGCTCCACCAGAAGGTAGTGCCATTAACACACTGGCAAACATGACATCCATGGAAGCCATCAATGCGACCACACTGGTGCCTCCGGAATGGGCACCCTGGTTACTTTTCTCTGCCGGGGCCGTCGTGATGCTTTACTCATTCACGATACCCAAACGCGTGCGAGACTAGCCTGTGAATGGCAGACTACTCTTCGTCAGGTTTCAACGATCCAAAATATTCTTGGACATGATCACGTTGGGCCTTGGGTAGTTGCTTTCCAAGTAGCGGATCTCCGTCAGAACGCGAGAATGCTTCGATTTGTTCCTGAATCGCGACCCGGGTGTCGCCAGCCTTATTGGGGCCCCCAACATCACCAATAACGACCGCTTTTCCAAGTGACGAATCGGCTTTGACTCGGGTGTCGTAAAAACTGGTGTTGGATGATTCTTCGGGACGGTCACCCTGGCCACGCCCCTCGCCCAGGCCCTCACCAGGAATAGGACTTTGGCCCTGGCAGGCGGCGCAACCCATGCCACTGCACTGCTGGCAATTCATCGAGCCTTTAGCCATGGCAATCTGATCGAGCGCTTCGTCCAACATGTCGAGCTCGGCGTTGGCCAAACGCATCTGTTCCAGCTCCTTGGTCAAATTGTCCAATTCGGACGAGGCTGATGCCATATCTGCTTCTCCCAAACTTTCGCCGGAACCTGATTGTCCCTTTTTCATACATTCAGAACATTGGCTCAGTTGCTGAGCCATCTTTTCTAATTGGCTCATTTGTTGATTCTGCTGATTTAACTGGTCTAGTTTCTGCTGCAATTGGTTGGCCCGCTCCTGATCACCCTGTTGTTTGGCGTCAGCGATTTGTTGCTGCAACTGCTTTTTGGCTTGACGCTGGGCAGCGACCATTTGCTGTAGCCTTTCAGTCATCTGGTTCATTTGAGTCACCAGCTTCTTCTGATCCTTGCCGTTCATGTCACCCTGCTGTAATTTTTGCTGTAAGCTTTTGAGTGACGCGATCGCCTTGTCATAGTCTCCGTCGCGCATTGCTTTAGCGAATTTGTCAGCGGGGCCACTTTTCATATTTTTCAGCTGCCTGAACTGCTTTTGCATTTCTCGAGCACCACCCAGCAATTCTCGTCGCTTCTGCAATTCCGAATTCAGGTTGCTCAGCTTTCGCAATGCATCGCGTTTGTCGCCCTTGTTCGCGTCCTGCAATTCGTCCAAACCCTTGGATAGTTTGTCGAATGTTCCTTGCGCTTCTTTCAGGCCTAATCGTTCTGCCTTTTTTTTCTTATTCCAGGCTTGCTTTTTCAGTTTTTCTGTCGACGCCTTAATTTGCTTTTTATTCTCTTGCTTGGTCTGAGCAGCCTGGAGCCGTTGCTCCTCTTCGGCATTCGGCAAGAGAACCAAAAAGAACGCCAACAATGCGGGTACGAGGGGGAACAGGCTGCGCCAACCGAGGCGCAAGGGAAACTCAGAGCAAACGTCAATGCCTTCGATGCGACGCATGGCGTCTGACAGTAAGGCCTGGCCCACGGCCCCATCCATTTCGTCTGGGGCTAAACTGAGCGTGCTGGACACGCGCTCTTTGAGTTGAAACCGCTGATCCACTTCGATGGCCGCATCCAAAGGTGAGGACTTGGTAAAGAACGTCCAAACCACGGCACAGAGAATGCCCACCAGCAAACCACCGCTCAACCAACTCCAAAACCATATCGAAGGCTCCAAGGCAAACGCCCAGAATTTAGGAACAGCAATGGCGATGACCACGACAAAGAGTGTCGCCGACATCGTCCAAGCCAGCACGGACATGAATCTCTGCAGAATAAGCCGCCGGTGCGCCTGCTGTACTTGTGCGTTCAGTTTGGTAATAGCTTCTTCGCGTGTCATGGCAAATCCCTCATCTTTCTAGAATCAAGAGAAACCAGCTCAACACGTACTTCTCTGAGCAAAACATTCGCTCGTTGGACAGATTGATTATAGGCTTTTCGACACGGAAGGTCGCGAGGGATTCATCGGCCTGACAAAACATTAATCTCTATAAAGACTTGCGCACACGCGGAGGTTCTCGATATCAGATTCCCAACACTGCGTGCTCGGTTCCGAAGCTTCTTGTTTGTTCGTGATGGTTTTCCGAATTCCAGTTCGACGCCATTGCTTTGCTACGACCGATCTATGCTCCTGCCGACAAGCCTTAAGTTTCCCGTCCCCAACACTGATCCGATCACAGCTTTGGTGTAGCAAACGTAACGCGGAACCGATTGGCACTTCTATACGTTGGACGCAGCCAGCCGTACCACGGTTCCCAAAAACATCAGTCATGATTGAGGACTGAAACGTACTGGGTAGTTTAGGAGATCTTTTTCAGCAACCACCCAAAGTGAAACAATAAACACCGATAGCCATCACGATGCCCACAACACCGAAGAGTACCAGACCGAGTATCCAAGAGGTGTATTCTTCACCTCCTTCGGCCAGTTTTTCGATTTTTTCGTGTTTCACCTGTTTCATGGCCCGGCGCAGCTGAGGTGGTAGGTTTTCGTCATCTTCGGGCGCCGAATCGCGCATCACTTTAATCTGTTTACCCGATTCGCGGTTGAATCCACAATTCACACAGAGAAGCGCTTCTGGATCGAGTTCGCTGCGACAAGAAGGACAAGACTCGGCACCCACCGAATTGGCAATGCCGGCCTCGTCGAGTAAGTCTCCCAGTCCATCACCTGTCGGCTGGAGAGCTTTCCGAGTTGGTTTTTGCGTAGAACCGGGCACGACAAGAGATTCGCCGCAATTAGGACATTTCACTTGCCGTCCCGCAAGCTGGGGTTTGGCACTCAACTTTTTCCCACATTGGCAGGTAACCTGAATCGTCATACTTCTATTCTGACCTGGAGCTGGCTAGAGCTCAATCGTGCCCGACACTGTCAAAATGGCAGACTGTGGCTCAAAGTAAGGGCTTCTGTCGATGATCAACCGTCGAAGGGCCCAATTCTATCTTGGAAGACCGTATATTCTCTAGGGACTCCACCAATTATCGAGTCCACCACTCACTTTGGCGCGCCACTTGCGTATTAGTCTCAGATCGGTGCAAAACCGCGCATTTTGGCAGCCGGCCGACCTTTGGACCGGCTCACTACATCTTCATATTCCAACGACCTAGAGTAATTATCACGAATCGGAGGCAATCAAGAATGGCGACTGCTACCAAAAAAAAGCCCACATCTTCGGGTGTCAACATTGAACCACTCGGCGACCGCGTCGTGATCCGTCGCGATGACTCAGAAGAGACCACGGCAGGCGGCATTGTGCTTCCTGATTCCGCCCAGGACAAACCGGCTCGAGGGCGTGTCATCAGCGTGGGCGACGGTAAGTTGCTGGATGACGGCACACGAGGTGAGATGCAAGTCACTGCGGGAGACCGCGTGTTATTCAGCAGCTATGCCGGCGAGGCAATTGAATTGGGCGAAGAAGAATACTTGTTGATGACAGAAGACAATATTCTGGCAATCATCGAGTAACTCTGACAGTCATCGAGTCAAAAAACTTTAAGCAAGACCAGCGTTTCACACGTTCATCTTGCACAGCAACCGAAAACAGACGACCTGAACTCAGGTAGATCCAGGGAAAATTGATTTCCCTCCCAGTAAAACACAAGGAGACGACATGTCTAAGATTATCGCGTTTGACCAGGAAGCCCGCGAGGCAATCCGTCGAGGCGTTGGAAAACTCGCCAAAGCGGTCAAAGTGACTTTGGGTCCCAAAGGCCGGAATGTGATCCTACAGAAGAGCTTTGGTTCACCCACAGTCACCAAAGACGGTGTAACCGTGGCAAAAGAAGTCGATCTGGAAGACGTCTATGAGAACATGGGCGCTCGAATGGTTAGAGAAGTCGCCAGCAAGACCAGTGACGTCGCAGGGGACGGGACGACCACTGCCACCGTATTGGCCGAAGCCATTTTCAACGAAGGCTTGCGAGCTGTCGTATCCGGCGTGAATCCCGTGCAAATGAAACAGGGAATTGAGGCATCGGTGGCAGACGTTGCCGAGAAACTGCAGGGGATGTCGATCAAAATCAAAAGTAAAGAAGAAATGGCCAGTGTGGGAAGCATCGCGGCCAACAACGACTCTGAAATCGGCACCATCCTGGCAGATGCCATGGAAAAGGTCGGCAAAGACGGTGTGATCACGGTCGACGAAGGTAAGAGTCTCGCCACAGAAACGGAATGGGTCGAAGGCATGCAATTCGACCGCGGCTATTTGTCGCCCTATTTCGTGACCGATCCAGGCACCATGGAATGTGTGCTGGAAGATGCTTATATTCTCAATTTCGAGAAGAAGATCACCAATGTGAAAGACCTCGTTCCACTGTTGGAAGCCGTCGTGGGGCAAGGCAAACCGTTGTTGATCGTAGCAGAAGACGTAGAAGGCGAAGCTCTGGCAACGCTGGTCATCAATAGACTTCGTGGCACCTTCAATATCTGCGCTGTGAAAGCTCCTGGTTACGGCGATCGTCGTAAGGCCATGCTCGAAGATATCGGCATCCTCACTGGCGGGACCGCCGTGTTTGAAGCTCTCGGCATCAAACTCGAGAATATGGGCCTCAGTGAACTCGGGCGTGCCAAAAAGATTATCGTGGACAAAGATAACACCACGATCATCCAAGGTGGCGGGAAGACTCAAGAGATCAAAGCGCGTATCGATCAGATTCGCCGCGAAATCGAAGCTGCCACGAGCGATTATGATCGTGAAAAGCTCGAAGAGCGCTTGGCGAAACTTTCTGGTGGCGTTGCTAAAGTCAACGTTGGTGCCGCTACTGAAAGCGAAATGAAGGAAAAGAAAGCTCGTGTGGAAGATGCACTCCATGCAACTCGCGCAGCCGTCGAAGAAGGCATTCTTCCAGGTGGTGGGGTTGCTCTGTTGCGGGCGACATCCAAGTTACAACCGAGCGACGATTTGTCGCACGATGAAAAGGTCGGCTACAACATCGTGCTGCGAGCTTGTCGAGCTCCACTTAGCTGGATCGCAGACAACGCAGGTCAGGACGGTGGCATCGTCTGTGAAAAAGTCTTGGACGGGAAAAGTAACTTTGGCTACAATGCCCTCACTGATGAATACGGTGATATGGTAAAGGATGGAGTTATCGATCCGACCAAAGTGACCCGTACCGCTCTGGCAAATGCCGCCAGCGTCGCTACCCTGCTGCTAACCAGCGATGCCCTCATCGCCGAAAAGCCCAAGGATGACAAAGGGAAAAAGGGCCACGGTGGCGACTACGACATGTATTGATAACAAAACGCATCCATAAACGATCGTTTTTCACAAACCCGCCAGCAATAAGCTGGCGGGTTTTTTTGTTGATGCTGCGTTGGTTGTGACCAAGTCGCCACGGTCTCGTACCGACCGCAGCAGCGGAACTCAACGAGGAACACTCGCACCGCCCCCCGGATTCCATCCTTACAGATACTCGACAACCGTCACAAATATTTGTTGACGTGTTCGAACTTGCCTGACAATAGGGCGCCGATTTGTTCTTTACGCTGACTGCAGGAACTCGAAATAGGTCCTTAGAAAAAAGAAACAACCGCTGATTCGACGCACCTCCAAAAGCAGTTGTGCCGCATCGTCCGACAAATCAAGAATCAACATCTGGCCGCTGCCATCGAATACGAGACAGATCGAATCGAGCAATTGATTGTGTCCTACAAGATGGCTGGATTTGCACAGATCAAGACTCAAAAACGACTCGAACTAGCCACTCTAGCGTTGAATCCTCAGGAACAGCGTTCCCGTGTAACATTCGTCGCTGAAGACGATGACTAGCGTCTGATTGAACGATTCGCCGCCGGTAACAAAGTACCATCTAGCCGTTGGGGACAGGACTACTAACTCGAGACGAATAGCTACTCTGCCTTGGCGCGTTTCCGAGGTCCGATTATCCTCTGATGCATCACTCCTTCATCGTCGAGAAGACTCATGGCCGCGCGCGCTCGATCCAAAAGTAAAACGACTGCTGATCAACCACGACCATCCAAGACCCCCGCACAACCGTCCAAGGTAGCGGCCGATGTTGTTGTTCCTGAGAAACATGTCGTCACGGCTATCTCTGTATTGGCAATGTTGCTTGTGATGGTAGCAGTCTTCTTTACGCCTCGCATGACCGGCGACACGTTCATGACCATCGCAGGTGGTCAAGATGTGTTGGATGGCAAACTCGGCCAGGAAGATGATTGGGCCTATTCCACACAAGGTCGAGTTTGGATCAATCAAAGCTGGGGTACGGGAGTTCTTTTCCACGTGGCCCATCATTGGATGGGATATAACGGAATTGTTCTGATCAAAGCTGTACTGATTGCTTTGTTGGGACTGTTTCTCATGTGGGGTGCATGGATCTTTGGTATCCGACTGAGTGTGGGATTTCTTACATCCGCAGCGGCGTTGTTTTCGTCTCGACATTTTATTGACATGCGAGCCAATGTCGTTGGCCTAACTTGTCTGGCCCTACTACTTTGTGTTGTGTACTCGTCGGGATATAAACGGCAACGGATCTGGTGGTCTGTCGTCCTGATCACGATCTGGTCACATATGCACGGTAGTTTCATCTTCGGTATCGGCATGATTGGCCTTTGGACACTACTCGACATCGTGGTGGATCGCGGGTCCAATCGCTACACTTTTCGTCTTACCGATCACTTGCCAAACATTGCGGCCACATGCCTAGCGCTCCTGTTGCCCGCAATCACCAGCCCGCTAGGAATCACCAATCTCACCCAACCGTTTACGCTACTGCCCGAGTTTCAAAGCGAGGTGTGGCCGATTCCAGCCATTGAAATGAGGGGAGTGTTTGATAATCTCAACAAACAATTCAGTGGACTGAGAGACTTCTTTATCCTAGTAGGTATGCTATGTGCATTCGCCATCACCTGGTGTTTGTACCACTTGCAAGTAGGCCAGTCGTTGTGGCGTAACGTTAGTCGACGACGCAATCTTGAATTGATCTTCACCATAATATTGGTCTGCGTGGCGATAATCATGGCTATCAAAGCTCGACGATTTATCCCCGTGGCTCTCATCGTTTCGACTCCATTACTCGCACTGGCATTACAATGGATGTTGACGCAAAAGCCATTCGCATGGCTAACCGTCATATGTCTTCCATTGACGATTGCCTGTGGTCCCATCTTCAAATACACTTGGCTCGCAAGGTCCACGTCTACTGATCACGCCAGCCCTGATGTTCGCATGACATGGTCCGCGGTGGCCGGCATCATCATCTGTCTGCCACTTCTTGTCGCTCTATTGCGCTGGATTTTCCAGCTAAAAAATCCTTCATCTTCGGCCATCCAATGGTTCTATGATGCACGGCGATTGCCTTGGGCAACTGCGATGTTAGCCGTTTTCATGATTGCCATCACTCTATCTGCGTGCCCTAGGTATTTGGATTACTACGCCCAAGACCATCTGTTTCTGCCCAACCATCATTTGTTCGGCCGAATGATTCTGTATCAGGAATTTCCACACGACGCGGCCCAATTCATCAACGACAATCAACTCAGCGGCAACATTTTCAACGAGTGGAAGTGGGAAGGCTTTCTACACCTGCATTGCCCAAACATTAAAGTATTTTTAGGGGGGCGTTCACGTCAAGTTTATCCAGCTGCAGCGGCACAACATTTCGTACGCTACTCCTCTGGCCAAAATCTGGTCCAATTGGCCAACAACGGAACACGGTACATTGTGTGTACCAACAAGAGGTCCAAGCTATTTGAGGCATTGTTGCTAGATCCAGGTATTCCGTGGCAAGTGATCTACTACGATGACAACAGTGTGATCGCCGCTAATCGAACGGATTCTGTCGCCCAACAAGTCATCGAAGATTCCCTTGCGCAGCGTCTGAATTACCCCTCGCCCGAATCAGCCAAGCTTTGCCAGGCGATCCATTGTCTAACTGACAAGTCAACTGCGACCACCACAACGGATGTCATGCAAGCTTGTGAGCAAGCGATTCGTGTGGCACCTCATGGCTTTCTGGCAATGCTTTTACCACAGGCCGTAAATCAAAGAAGAGTCAGCTATCGTTGGATGGTTGACTTTCTGGAAAAAGAACTAAAACGCCTTGAATCTGTAGACTACCACTACGAACTTGGTGGAAAGGTTCTTGTTTTCCGTCAACGGGCCGCACAACTGTTAGCGAAATATTTTGCATCCCAAAATCAACAACGTTGCGCTGAATTCTGGAAGAATCACGAACAACAATTACAAAATGTTGTTATTGCCGAGCGCATGGGTACCGAACCGCCCCCCGTGGATCCACTGCCCTCTCGAGAAGAATTGGCTCAGTTACGATTGTAAATCAACGACGTCTACAAATGCTTTCACAATGCTTGGCAATCGAGCAGGGTGAGTCGCAAGCATGACCAGCGGCACTTCAACTCTGATCCGCCATCAGAATGTTGTGGACAGGTCACGAACGATCAAAGCTCCGGCGTGTTACGGATTGTTCCGTGCGGCCAACATGTTGGGGAGCCACGAGAATCTCTGAAGAGCTAGTTCTGAGACAGTCATGAGGACTTGACGGAAGGCTGTGTTGTCCAAAGTAAGCAATGTAGAATCAGCCATCCTGAACGGCTGGAAGTTGGACCGTTGGAACAATCGTTATTCATCCGTCAAAGATATGTCGTACGTATTTTTCCCTGCCTTGACTTCCAGGGTTAAACCGGAGGTTTTGGGATCGGAATATTTCGCTGGAATGCTTCCCTGCTGTGCCGGGGAAACAGAGACAGTGTATTCCCCAACTTTGGCGCCCAAGTGACTACCGGTACGCACCTGGAATTCACCATCATCCACCGTAATTGCCTGTGCTGACGAGCCTTCGCCGACATATCCAAAATGCAAAATAGCTGCCTCCAACGGTTGTCCGTTGTAAGTCACTCGGCCCTTGATAGTGCCGTCCATGGACTTATTGCAACCAACAAAGACGACAGTCACGAACAAGAAGGCGGGTAAACAAGAAAGCGCGCAGGTGAAACGTTTTTGACGTCGTTCACAGACCGTTTTGATCGCACTGTATGATGGCCTTCCTATGACTATTCCAACAAAGCTTATTATTCGTCGCATGGTTTTTCATCCTGAAAACAAATCAAGCGGACTGAATTAGTTTACGTCATCGACAACTTCGCCAAAGAAACGGGTCGACATCGCATACCAGACTGTTAAATCGATGGTGTCGCTAATGAAATGGACCGACGAATCAGCATAAGCGAACTGCAAACCACCGGGATGCCAAGATCGAAACCCAAGTGATTCAGGGTGGCGGTTGCGCAGCGCGGCGATTTCTGCGGCAGTGGAACCCAGCAAAAAGTTGGGTGGAATCGCCGTCGTGGCCCAGATCCCATTGCCGAACGACCACGAAGCATGTTCGTCGTACTCGGGCAAAGCTTCTCCGATCATGAACGTATTACTCGTACCATCACGAATACCTTTGAAGCGTTTGCCTCGTGCCAGATAATCGTTGCGCCAAAACAAACCTGGATTCAGGTCATACTGATGAGTATCACAATTGGGAAACCCACTGATGCTTTCCGGCATGGGCCACACCGAGGAACCCCCAATACTTACCGGGCCAATCGAACCTTTGTAATTGGTTGTGGCTTGAGGCCGGCTCCAATCCGGCTGCTCTGCCGTGTTAAAGCGGTTGAATTCATCGGAAGGACACTTGACAGCGTTAAGTTGCGTAATGACTGCGTCCGCAATCATCTGTTGGCAAGGTGAGGAGTTATTGTTCAGACCCTGCCCAGAGCGAAAGTCTCCTTCAAAGGCACATTCTGTAAAAATGTCGAATAGCGGCTCTTGTTCCAGAAAAGGCAACAAGTGGACATAAAAACTGACGCCGTTACCTCCTGCAGTGACACCCTGTTTCACCTGGCAGACGTTGGGCCACCTTTCGCTATACAACCCAAACCGCTCGAATTGGTTCTCCGGAAATTCTTTATGTGACTCAAGAAAAGTATGACACCCAAGCGCTAACTGCTTAAGTCGATTGGTACAGTCAATACGGCGAGCTGCCTCGCGTGCTGACTGCACAGCGGGTAAAAGTAATGCAATCAGAATAGCAATAATCGCGATGACAACCAACAACTCCACGAGTGTGAATCCTGTGCGGCACGACAACTTGGTTCGAGGCGAAAGCAATCTATTTAACATCAAACAAGTTCTCCACTGAAAACATATTACCTTATATTTTATTGGCCACAGCACTGCTTGATTTCATTTTTCCGAGTGTAGTCCAATCGGTCCAATTTCACAAGAATGCAAATATCCAATCCGCGACATTATTTCACCCCAAACATAACCAGTACAGAGTTGACTTTCGACGTCGGTGTTAACCGATTCCATAACAGACTATACTTTGCGCAAAATGTCACATTCTCTCAGACGTCAGGACATTGGATGTCAATTCACATCGCTCGTCACTCTTACGGAAAATCGAATGTCAGAGTTTCGCGGATCCTGCGCGAAGGATCGCACAATCACTTCATTGAATTGACGGTGTCAATCTCGCTGGAAGGTGATTTTGAGGCGGCATACACGAATGCCGACAATCGACTGGTGATACCCACCGACACCATGAAAAATACGGTTTACATATTGGCACAACGTCATGAACTGAGATCCATCGAATCATTTTCGGTCAATTTGTGTGAACATTTTTTGAAGGAGTATTCCCAAATTCAAGTCGTGACGGTCGACATAGAACAAAAACCTTGGCGTCCGATCCGTATGGACGAGACACAGCATGCACACACATTCGTGGGTTCAGGAAGCGAACGCTGGCAGTGCAGTGCGCGTGCTGAACGCCACAACATTCGTTTGCAGTCAGGCCTGCATGGATTACAGGTTCTCAAGTCGACAGCATCAGGTTTTCGAGATTTTTACCGTGATGACTACACGACTTTAGCGGATACCGAAGACAGAATCCTGGCAACGACCATTGCTGCCGATTGGCCTGTCAGTGACACAAGCCAAGACTGGTCAACCATTCGACAGACCATTCGCGCCTGCCTCTTGAAATCATTCGCGACTCACACGAGTGCCTCCGTCCAGCACAGTATTCGCGAGCTGGCAAAACACACCCTGGATCGCTGTCCAGAAATCGACGAAATAACGATTTCTTGCCCTAATCAGCATTATCTATTGGTCGATCTAAGTCCGTTTGGAATTTCGAATGAAAACGAACTGTTTGTGCCTACGGAAGAACCATACGGACTGATTGGTGCTACAGTAAGCCGCGCATGAATGCCGGCACCCATTGGACTTGCCGCCACAAACCATGAATTCTTTTGATCAATACGGCAATCCGTTTGCATTAGTCAGCCAACGTGTTGTTCTTCCAGGAGAAGTGCGCCCAGCTGGTCTCGTCGTCCAGCATGAAAAATTCGTGGCCATCACCACTGTAAATGAATTGCCTGCGGACGTTCCGGTCACAGACCTTGGTTCATCGGTTGTTTCACCGGGAATGATCGACGCCCACGTTCACATCAACGAACCTGGCCATACGAAATGGGAAGGCTTCACCTCGGCCACAAAAGCGGCAGCCGCAGGAGGAATCACGTGCTTGGTAGATATGCCGTTGAACAGTCTGCCAGTGACAACCAGCCGAGACGCGCTGCTGGAAAAACATGCTGCTGCTGAAGGCCAGTGTTGGGTTGATGTGGGATTTTATGGAGGTTTGGTTCCGGGCAGTCAAAGTGGACTTCGGTCACTTGTCGACTCAGGGGTAATTGGCATTAAAGTCTTTCTGTGCGATTCGGGATTAAAAGAATTCCCTGCTGTTACACCGCATGACTTGGATGAGGCAATGCCGCTTTTGTCTGCTAGAAACATCCCCTTACTTGTGCATGCTGAACTTGTCGATGAACACACACCTTCGTCGAGTTTATCGCATCTCACATCGTACCAGGCCTACTTGGCTTCACGTCCCAGTCGATGGGAAGTGAATGCCATCCGACAAATGATTGAGTTGTCACAGCGGCATGCTTGCCCGGTCCACATTGTGCACCTCGCCACCAGTGAGGCCCTTCCAACGATTGACCAAGCAAAATCGGTGGGCACCAGGTTGACCGTAGAAACATGTCCTCATTATTTACGATTTGCTAGCGAAGAAATCCCGGATGGTGATCCGCGATTCAAGTGTGCACCTCCCATTCGCGAGTCTTCTCACCGAACACAATTGTGGGACGCCCTTCGTCGAGGTACTCTCGACACAATTGGTTCGGACCATTCACCTTGTCCCCCCGCCGCAAAATGCCTGACCACGGGTGACCTGCAATCTGCCTGGGGAGGCATCGCAGGACTGCAGTTCTCTTTGCCCAGCGTCTGGTCAGGAAATGGATCCTGGCAACCATCTCTGGTAGAACTAAGTCGTTGGATGTCGACGAATCCTGCCAAGTTGATCGGTTTCGAACGACAAAAGGGAAGTATCGAGGTTGGCAAAGATGCGGACCTAGTCGTCTGGAATGCTGAGGCGTCAAACCACATTGACGAATCTAACATTCACCATCGGCATAAGATAACTCCCTATCAAGGTCTGACCTTGCAGGGAGTGATTCAGCGAACATATGTTCGAGGAAATATGGTTTATGACGACGGCCGTTTTGCCAGTCGTCCCATTGGTAAGATGTTGCAACGGGGCGCAAGCTGAATGACGACTGTCTGCTTTCTGAGGAGCTCCACAGGTTTTTCCTGAGAAGCAACTTGAAACGAGTCAACACATCCTAAAAAAAACCGATGCCAAGTCCGATCACGACACACGTTTTAAACACTGCTAAAGGCCTTCCCGCCGTGGGAATGGACGTACTCTTGGAATATCAAGATGAAAACGAAAGCTGGGTAGTCGTCGGATCGGGACGCACCGACGACAACGGTCGCATGACGAACCTTCTTGAAGATCAACAGGTGCGTCCGGGCACCTATCGAATCCGATTTGACACGGCAGCCTATTTCGCTCAGCAGGGTACCACCACATTTTATCCCAGCATTGCTGTTGAGTTTATCATGAGCAACCCACAGGAACATTACCACGTGCCGTTACTGGTAAGTCCGTTCGGCTATTCAACGTACCGTGGAAGTTAAGTTTTGATCTGACATCACCTCTCTCTAAAATCCCGTGAGCTATTGACTTGGAAAATACCCCAGACAAATCTGCTATGAAGGGGCGTCTTTTAGGCGGTGTGCATAGAAAAGAGCCAACTCTGTTTCCCGACCAGATACCGATGAACTGGCAACACACGAACTTTGCGCATGGAGAACCCTTCACTACCTGGCAGACACTTGTTTGGTCCACTCATCGCTGGAATCGATTCTCAACTCAGAAAGCTGTCAACTCAAATCCTTAACACTAAAATGCAACATGAAAATGAAAATTTCACATTCGATCCTGCTGTGAATGACTAGTACACTGGAGAACGTAATACCAAACTACTTCTCTTACAGGAACAGAATCTATGCAGAATTTTTTTGGCGCCGTACTTATTATCATCTTGGCATTCCCAGGGGCATCTGTAGGACAGGCACAATCCATTACCCAATTTCAAGCAAACCTGGCTGCCGGAAATCTAGATTCGAACCCACCCAGCTCAGCAACCGGTACAGCAACTTTCACTCTAACGGAACCGACCGACGGATCTCCAACGCTCGACTATTCGATTCAGTTCTCCGGCTTGGATTTAAACGCAACAGGCATTCTCCCCAATGGTCACGACCCGGTAATCAGCAACCAAACAACGGATCAAATGGACGACGTGTGGGGCATTCACATACACCACGCACCGTCAGGAAGTGTAGGGCCACATGTATTGAATGTGATTGGTCGACCGGCAAACGACGATGGTGACATCGTACCAGATTTCGGTAATAACTCTCTAACAGGTCTCTGGGACGACACCGACACGTTTGGAACCTCTCCACCTGATTCCAAACCGCTTACCAACTTCCTTCAGGAACTTCACCACGAAGAATTATTTTTAATTATTCACAGCTGGGGCAGGGATAACGGTTCTGGACTAGGAGGTGGAGCCACCATTGGAGGTCGCATCGAATTGGTGCCAGAACCTGCCACGATGTCGTTGGTCTTCCTAGCCATGCTATGTGTCCTCTACCGCTTCCGACGCCGTTAAATGTTGTCGTTGGTAGCGAGTACTCAATTTCAACTGCATCAAGAATCGAAAAAACTGCCAATCCATATGACACAACGATTCGTCTCTTACGGTCTGGCAGTTTGTTTGTCCCTATCAATGTTCACGGGACAAGTCGACGGGCATGGTAGCGGCATCGAGCTAACGGTGCAAAGTGGCAAGCTTCACACTAACGCTAATCTCTATACCACCACCTTTGGCAATCCTGTGCCATTTCCTCCACCAGCGACCACGCAACCAGGAGTTTCGGCAATCTCGGGTATTTCGAGCAGTGACCGCATATTCTTGGAAACAACAGGGCCTCTGTTGTTCTCGGCAGCCGCCGGTGTACTCGTATCAACGGGGACGGTAGACATACAGAGTCCGGATCTGAGTACCGTCTATTCGATATCAAGTAGTTCGGGAATCCAGACAGGAATGCCATGGTTACCGCTGACCACCGTCATCGAGGATATCCATGGCATTTTCACTCTACCCAGCATCGGCACTGATTCGCCCGGAGCCTACGGCTTACCGCTCCGCTTTATCTCGCCTCAGTTCGCCAGGAGCGATCCTTTTTTGCTGGTTATTGGCTCTCACGACTTTAACCCCGGACTGTTAAATGCAGCTGCAGCAGAGATGTTGGCAGTGCTTCCACCTCTATGCGATTTCGACGGAGACTTGGTGTGTGATATCGGTGACATCGATCAGCTATATTCCAACGGCAATCTCGTGACGGGAGTGAATTCGGGGCCCGGGAGTCCCATGGATTTGAATGGTGACTTGAGCCTGGACAATTCAGATTTGAACGAATGGTTAATACTAGCCGGGATCGAAAACGGATTCGATTCGGCCTTTCGCCGGGGCGACACAGACGACATAGGTCCTGGATTCACTCGTGACGTGGATATCACAGACTTCAATCACCTAGCAAGCAACTTTGATCCCTCAGGTGCCAACAGCGGAACTAACATGTGGCGGCAAGGCAATTTCGACGGTGACCAAGACATCGACATCACGGACTTCAACTGGCTGGCGATCAGCTTTGCGCCGACCGGATACGGGAGCTCCCCGAAAGGTACAACCGTGGTTGTTCCAGAACCTTTAGCCGTGCACCTAATGCTGGCCGCTCTGGTGTTGTTAGCATTGTCCAACACCAAAGAGCGGAAAAAGGACAGCAGCGTTTCGTGATAGGTGACTGCCACGAAATGCGAGCCGGGTTACGTCACCGACTTGAATCCCTGAGGAAAAGAGGTCCGTAATTTTCGGACGTTTCTAACTCGCATGAACTCCGCGTCTCACCAACCACCCTATCAGTCCCGCAACCGTCAAGCCGAGTAGTTGGAAATTCACCGCGGTGTTAGGGACCGAATGGGTCTTCGTCGTCCTCGGCTCCAAAAGGATCTTCGTCGTCCCCGCCACCAAACGGGTCTTGGTCATCGTCCCCACCAGCTTCAAACGGATCGTCTTCGTCATCCGTTTCTCCGAAGGGATCATCGTCGTCTTCGCCGTCAAATGGGTCTTCGTCATCACCCATTTCTTCTTGCTCGCCGAAGGGGTCATCACCGGCAGTGTCATCACCGGCAGTGTCATCGCCGGCCGGATCTTCGAATGCCGGATCATCGCCGAATGCTTCTTCGTCGTCCTCGGTACCGAAATCGGTTTCTTCATCAGCTTCCGCTGGTGCATCTTCCTCAACGGTTGAGGTTGCCTCTTCCGAGGGGCCAATCCCGACTGGACGATCCGCCGAATCGTCGGTAAATGGATCGGTAGTATTATCTTCGTCGGTCATTGCTTCATCTGGATCGGCAGGGATTCGGCTCGATTCAGGTTCAGGTGTCCGATAGCGCAATCGGTCCCGCAGAATTTGCTGACGTCGAGCTTCTACACTCGCTTCTCGGCGGTATTCTTCTAACCGTAACCTTGTATGACCCTGGACGCGTTCCAAGGACTGGCTCACTCGATACCCTGCTGACTTAGAAACTTCGTAGCGAGCACCGGTAGCAAAGTCACTATGTGCCTGATCGGAGCTCCCGAGGTACAGATGGGCAAACCCACGAAAGTAATAAACACGCGGATCGGTACTACCTTCGCTGATCGCGGCTGTAAGTAGATCCACAGATGTTTCGTAGTCTTGACTAAAATAGGCGTGGACTCCACTTCCGTATAACTCGTCCAGTACGTAGTCCTCTGCCTGGGCACTCGCCAACATACAAAAACAAACCAAGCCATGGACAATCAGAACGCGAACTTGCCATCGATGAGCCATCGGTTGCTCCTCAAGTTAAAAACTGGATGAATATACAAATCTAAGTTCGGGCTAACACCATCGCAACTCGCATTTACAAAAACGGAGGCGTTTGACGTTACCGGTTGTAACGGTCATGTTGTTCAAAGCCTACTAGCAGTTCCCGGAATATGAGCTGGAGCGATTGAGCATCCGGTCCTGCGGTGTGACGGCAGCTAGCGCCCCTGGCTCCGCGCCGGACCTAAGATCCATGCAAGGCGGCGGCCTACAGTAAAGATTGCTCACAGTATGGACTAAGAGAGAGTCAGCCGAAACGGAACTACCCGACGGAGGAGTGGTACTGGCACCGGCCACCCCAGTGCGGCCGCGAGAGAAGCGTTACCCCGTTGTCCCAAATACCGGTTACGAGTAGTCCTGTTTCGCGCTTGACCCAAGTGATTAAACGGTCCAATTGTTCGAGAATCGTTCTCCTGTGTGACCGTCAATCTGTTTACACGTCGGGGAAACATCCTGTTTTCCCTTCGCAGTATAGTCATCGTATACGGCACGGTTGGAAGTGATACAAAAGGTCTGCGAATCCGCAGCTTTTTGCCACGCCTACCCAGATTAGACTGAAATGAACGGTTGTAACGATCTGGCAACGCTCGGTTCACCATAATCGCTTCTCAGACAACTCGTGGGCGAGCTGCTGGCCAGGTTTTCGGTGCCGATTCCCGACAGAATGCAATAATTGCTTAAAAGCAGGACATTCGCGAGCTTGAGACATGAGGTTGGTTCGCCTACACTGGAGGGTCTTGCGCAGCCGTGAATCTGCCCTCAAATTGACTTCAATTTACTTTTTTTATTTGGACTCGGAGACGAGAAACAGCTGGTCATGGAGCGAACTTTTAGCTTCGAGCAGCAACCGACATCGAGTGACCAATCCCGCGCCACATGATCAACACGTACAACCTAACACACCTGAGGCAACTGGAAGCAGAAAGTATCCACATCATTCGTGAAGTTGTGGCGGAATTCAAGAATCCAGTCATGCTGTATTCGGTCGGCAAAGATTCCTCGGTCATGGTTCAACTGGCCCTTAAGGCGTTTGCTCCGGCAAAGCCTCCATTCCCTCTACTTCACGTTGATACGACGTGGAAATTTCAAGAGATGTACCAGTTTCGCGAAAACTACGCGAAACAGGAACTGGGGCTGGAAGTACTCACCTACATTAACGAAGAAGGCAGGAAACTTGGCATTGATCCATTTAAACACAGTGGCAAGCACACGACGGTGATGAAGACAGAAGCGCTTAAGAAAGCGCTCGACCAATGGGGCTTTGACGCAGCTTTTGGTGGCGCTCGGCGCGACGAAGAGAAGTCTCGGGCCAAGGAACGCGTATATTCATTTCGGGATCAGTATCACCGCTGGGACCCGAAAAATCAGCGTCCCGAATTGTGGAACCTATACAACGCACGAGTCAACAAAAGCGAAAGCATCCGTATATTTCCATTATCCAATTGGACCGAATTGGACGTATGGCTATACATTCACTTGGAAAACATTCCTATTGTGCCCCTTTATTTTGCAGCCAAGCGTCCCGTTGTGAAACGTGACGGTGTCATGGTGCTTGTGGACGACGATCGGTTGAAGCTGCAACCGGACGAGGAACCCGAGGACAAACTGGTTCGATTTCGCACATTGGGGTGCTATCCACTGACTGGAGCAGTCGAATCAAAGGCGGCCACTCTACCAGAAATCATTCAAGAAATGCTGTTGGCTACGACCAGCGAGCGCCAAGGAAGGCTTATCGACAACGACGATGAAGGCACCATGGAAGACAAAAAGAAAGAAGGATATTTCTGATTGAAACTTGGCTGCGAGACAAACGATGTCATGCAATTTTGATGTGACTCGCTCAACACCTGGCCTTCTACAAGATTACGTAAGACTTCCCAGCGTCAGCAGTTTACCGACAGTGCTCTATTTACCAGCGATTTTTTTTAAAACATTCCATCTGCCATGTCCCATCAATCTGATCTCATCGCCACCGACATTCACGCATACTTGGAACAGCACGAGAACAAAGAGCTGCTCCGATTCATCACCTGTGGAAGTGTGGACGACGGAAAGAGCACGCTGATCGGTCGGTTACTGTACGACTCGAAGATGATCTATGAAGATACTCTGGCCGCCATTCGTAAAGATTCGGCCATGCACGGTACGACTGACAGCGATTTCGACCCAGCCTTGCTAACGGATGGGTTGCGTGCCGAACGGGAGCAGGGGATTACAATCGATGTGGCCTATCGATACTTCTCGACAGCCAAACGAAAATTCATCATCGCCGATACCCCTGGCCACGAACAATACACCAGAAACATGGCCACAGGGGCGTCTACTGCCGACTTGGCCGTGATCCTAATCGATGCACGTCACGGCGTCCTGACTCAGACCAGACGGCATAGCTTCATCACGTCGCTGCTGGGAATCCAACACGTCCTGGTGGCCGTGAACAAAATGGATTTAGTTGACTATAGCGAGGCAACGTACGACAAGATCTGTGCAGACTATAAAGACTTTGCGGCACGACTGCACATTCCCGATTTACACTTTATCCCGCTGTCGGCCCTGAAAGGTGACAACGTTGTCGAGCCCACCACAAACATGCCGTGGTATCAGGGCAAAACGTTTATGAATTTTATTGAAACCGTGTACACAGGCTCCGACAGGAATTTCGAAGACTTTCGCTTCCCGGTCCAATTGGTCAATCGTCCCAACCTGGATTTCCGAGGATTTTGTGGAACCGTGGCATCGGGGATTATTCGCCGCGGCGACGAGATTATCGTTTTGCCATCTCGCAAAACAAGTCACATCAAATCGATCGAGACATTTGACGGCTCGTTGGAGGAGGCCTATACGCCACTAGCAGTCACGTTGACGCTGGAAGACGAAATCGACATCAGCCGGGGAGATATGATTTGTCGCCCCGGCAATATGCCTCGTTGCGAGCAAAAACTTGACGCCACCGTGGTGTGGATGTCTGAAGAGCCATTGGTTCCCGGAAAGGAATATCTCTTCAAGCACACGACAAAGTCTGTCGCGGGAACGATTGCGACCCTACGTTATCGAATTGACGTCAATACACTACACCGAGAAGACGCGCCCGCATTATCCTTGAACGAAATCGGTCGTTGTAGCATCGCACTCAACGAACCTATTTCATTCGACCGCTACCGACGTAATCGCGCGTCCGGCGCCTTCATCATTATCGATCGTCTCACGAACGTCACCATCGGAGCCGGGATGATTCTCGATCGAGGGCGAGCTGAAGAAGGAGACCATTGGGACGACGAAGCATCGACAAGCTTACACGAACACTCCAGTGTGGTTACGCCAGAACAACGAAATGCTCGATTCGGACAACAGCCAGTCACTATCTTGTTGACAGGTTTGTCAGGTGCAGGCAAAACATCGCTGGCGTATGCTGCCGAACGCAAGCTTTTCGATTTAGGACGTGCCGCAACCGTCCTGGATGGAGAAAACTTGCGGCGCGGCATTAGCAAAGATCTCGGTTTCACCGCAAATGAGCGGAGCGAAAACTTGAGGCGAGGTGCCGAAGTCGCGCGGTTGATGAACGAGGCTGGTTTGATCTGCCTGGCCGCCTTCGCCTCCCCCCAAGAAGAAGTTCGCCAAAAAGTAAAAGCCTTGATTGGACCTGAGAACTTTTTCGTCGTTCATCTGAATGCTCCTGTCGAAGTTTGTCGCGAACGAGACCAGGAAGGCTTGTACCACTTGGCAGACCAAGGTGACATCAGTCACTTTCCTGGCGTTTCTGCCCGCTACGAAGATCCGATCGAACCCGATTTGGTGCTGCCGACACACGAGTTGTCTGTCGAAGAATGTGTCGATCAGTTGATTCAACTATTGGATCAACGCGGAGTCATCTTGAAATGACCTCCGTACGACCGTCTTTGCCCGAATAAAGGGTGTCAAGACAGGTTGGAAACTGATCATGACACCACGATTTGCTCTGCCGGAACCTCCCGGGCTGTCCTGAGAGGACTTAATGGCCTCCTGAAGCGAACCACAGCTCATACTCGGGCCAGCAGGCCCAAGCCACGATTCACGGCTGGTCTCAGATGTAATACATCTCCGCAGGCTGCGCATGAGCTTCTTCTACCAAGTCGGCAAATGTGACAGCAGAAAGCCGTTCCTGTTCAGCAGCCGCAGCCTCTTCCCAAGCCACAGTCAAAACTCTGCCGCCAGGCGTCGTGTTTTGTGCACTGCGGGTCACTGCCACCTGGGACCCCTCGATCACCGCCATCACATCTGCCAAAGTGATTTCGGAGGGAGCACGTAAAAGCTCATAGCCTCCCATCGCACCGCGTGTGCTGGACACCAAACCGGCCCGCTTTAGCTGAAGCAAGATCTGTACCAGGAACTTAGATGGAATTCCGTGCTTTTGCGCTATCTTGCGAACCTGCACTGGCTTCGCCGTCCCAGACGGTTCTAAATAATTCTCCGCCAAATCCATGACGGCCAAACAGGCATACTCGACGCGTGCGGAAATTTGCATGGTCGTCCTCCATCAACTCTGACCACGAAATTCACCTAAGGAATGTAAACCACATTCCGTCTTGGCCGAACCACTCCACCGACCGGCTCGTTCGTCTTCACCCAGCTTGACAGCGCGCGTACATGGCCAACACCCAATACTCGTATAGCCCTGATCGTGCAGCGGATTGTAGGGAATCTTGTCGTTCATGATTCGTTTCCACACGTCCGCACTCGTGCTATTCGCTAAAGGATTCACTTTGACCAGTTGGAATTTGGCATCCCAACCGACAATCGGTGCCTCGGCGCGATCCGGGCTTTGGTCCCGCCGAATCGCTGATATCCATGCGTGCTTGCCTTCAATCGCTTTTCGCAAAACTACAATCTTGCGGTCAAAGCAACATTGATCTGGTCGCGTCTTGTAGAGGGGACCACCGTGCTTTGCTTCGTATTGTTCCACAGTTAATTCAGGTCGCTTCAACTCAACGCGGACCCCAAACCTTTCAGCCATCTCATCGCGCAGCTGCAACGTCTCCTTGAATTGGTAACCCGTATCCAGATTAAATACGTGTGTCGCAGGAGCAACCTTGGAGAGCAACGAGATGATCAAGCACCCCTCTGGTCCAAACGCTGTGGCCATCGTGAGTTGGGAACCAAACCGTTCGGCAGCCCAGGAAATCACCTCCTCCGGCAAGGCGGATTCCAGGCGAGCGTTTTGCTCGTCCAACTCACGCTGTAGCTCGGGAGTGAGGCTAAGCGGGGACACTTTCGTTTCCGTGATTACAGTTGACATCATTCAGACCAATCCTAACCATCTTAGTCATCAAAGTCAACTATCGGATCGGGCGGGTGATTTACTTGGGCTTTTTTTCGGTGACTGAGATTTAAAGCAAAGCTATTTAAGCAGTTACGGACCCAATAAGGGGTTATTAGCATCCAGCAGAGAATGGGGGTTCATTTTTGTGGTTTTCGCAAAATTCCTAACCCACCAGCTGTAGAACCTCACTGAATCAACAGGCTCCGTCCCAGGGCCCTCGGTAGCTTAAAAACGTGCCCCAGGGTGAATGATGGAAAGCTCCGAGGCACAAATCGCATTTCGACAACACCAGATTTCTACCGTTCGCCCGCTTCCGGTCTCTATTCTTCCGCCCCTACCGTCGACATTTTGGCCTGTAACCAGCATGCGAGGGATCCAAATCCGACGGCAAAGACGCCTTCGCTAAGCGCCCACCAGAGAGGTAGCCCAGCCAACAGGTCGACGATCAACAAACCTATCCCCATGCCAATGGCACAGCTAGCAAACACTCGAATAAGTGACTGGTAGCGAACAACATCACGGGCTAGACAAAGCGTTACCACACCGTGGAACGAGTATAGGATGGACAAAGATCTGGCTAAGTAGACAACAATTGGAACATCCGGCAACTTTCCCAGGCCCAGATACCCATGCACATAGTCCATCCATGCGAATGGCAAAAAGACAGTTGGAACGGCCAGCAGCTCTAAGGCTCCAACGAAAGTCAACAAACGGGATAGCGAGCGTTCTGGAGTCATTTTGCCATTCGCTGAAGGCTCATATTGTAAAGTCCCAGATCTACGGTACGACACGCCCAACACACACCCATGCCAATCAGCAGCAGGCTAAGCGTGTTGGCATTGTAAACGATGGCAGTAACACCGACACCCAAGGTGGCCCCCTGAACGTTTCCTCGTGCATAAATGCCCGACCCATAGATGCCGTTCAACAAGTTGACAAAGGCTCGTGTTGTCACCGCCAGTGACTCTTGTTCCTGTAAAGCCAGCACGTCGAAACGTGAGTGAATGGTTTCGTTGCCACAAGTATCTGTGCCCTTCATCTTATCAGAGACTCGCCATGATGAGTTATTTCGAATCCTGCACCCATCGTTGGGGGGGTTAGCTTGCTGGTGACATTCAGCAGAAACAATACGTCAGCAGAGTCGTTGGCACGAGAATGTCGCAGCGAGCCCCATCGCGATACTCCGCGACCTCAGTGTCGACCGGACCTACTTGGACAGTTTGATCCTGTTAAGGTATCCTGGAAACGTCATCTCCTGTGGTGAAGACACCCAGACGACATCACGTGGACCGACTGCTTCACGCAGGCAGACTGAGATTGTGCAGCTGGTAGTCGGAACGGCATAAGTGCCTATAAGAAGTTGACTGAATTTCCGGTGCAAGCAGTCTTTGCCCGGTCCGGCCTGCGAGTGGCCGGAGAATCAACAATCGTCCCAGTCACAGGGAACTATGGACTCGAAAAATATTTTGCCAGGAAGGTCACTCGTCATGATCAAACGTTGCGTAAGTGCAATATGCCTATCGGTGATTTGTTGCTCAACGACCCTGGCCGTTGAGAAGGACTTCGCGTCTGTAGAAACAGCGTTAGCCAACTACGTAGCTCAGCCGGATCCATCCCACTCATGGAAGTTGGTCCAGTCCGCCAAACTGGGAAATTCTGAGTATCTGGAAATCAAGCTCACTTCACAAACCTGGCGTGACATTACCTGGAAACATCAACTCTTTCTTATCAAACCATCTCAGATCGACCGTGAATGCACACATGGTTTATTGTTCATCACAGGAGGCAGTTGGCGACCGGAAATGGATGGAGATGATTTTCGGCAACGCATTCCACGCGAAGCTGTTCTATTTGCGAGCGTTGCCGAACAACTAAAGACACCCATTGCCATCCTGCTTCAGGTGCCATTCCAACCCATTTTTGAGGACAAGTACGAAGACGCGATCATTGCTTATACGTTTGACGAGTATCTCAAATCGGGTGACCCTGAATGGCCACTTCTGCTCCCGATGGTGAAATCGGCTGTCCGAAGTATGGACATCGTGCAGACGGCTTGCGAACAAGAATGGGAACTTACCATCGAGACTTTCACAGTCACCGGAGCATCGAAACGAGGCTGGACCACATGGTTGACCGGCGCAGTGGAGCCTCGCGCCACCGCTATTGCACCTATCGTAATCGACGTACTGGACATGAACCGTCAGATGCGGCATCAAAAACTCGCGTGGGGAGATTTGTCGAACAAAATCGATGACTACTCTCGTCGCGGATTAATCGAAAAGCTCGACACACCGTCTGGACGTCAATTGCTAAAAATCGTCGACCCGTTCAGTTATCGGAAAGCATTGACTCAACCAAAACTGATCATCATTGGCACGAACGATCGCTACTGGCCTGTTGATTCGCTCAACCTCTATTGGGAGCAACTACCTGGACAAAAGCATATACTCTACGTACCTAATCAAGGGCATGGAGTAAAGGACCTCGTGCGTCTTATCTCTACACTGAGTGAGTTTCACCGGCGAACCAAAGAGGGTAAGGTATTACCACAGCTAAAATGGGATTTCGAACACAATGGGAAATCCGTTAACCTGACAGCCTCTTCAGACGAGCCGCTCAAGACATTTCGTGTGTGGACGGCCAGCGCCGCGACACGAGACTTCCGCGACGCCGAATGGACGGATCAAATCGTCGCAGCCGAAGGAGAGGAGTATCAACGATCGCTGGAAATACCAGAACAAGGCTATCTCGCCGCATTCGCTGAAGCCGTGTATCCTGCTGTTCCCTCGCCTTTTTTTCTATCGACCAATGTCGTCGTCCTGGATACACTGGGCATTGCCAACACATTACCTCGCTGACGCTTCATTCGAAGAATCACTCTACTGAGATCATGAACAAAGAAGAACAGGTCCAATATTTGGCTAATGTTTTCTACATCGTTCTCGCCGATGGCAATACTGACAAGAACGAAGAAAAAGCGTTCGAACGGATTGCGCAGGCGATCGGAGCTGGTTATTTTGAACGTCGCAATGCACAAGATTTAGCCAAACAAGATGGCTTCGAAGTATGTCCCGTCGGCCGTTTGTCGGACCGTTTTCGAAATCTCGAGGACATGCTATTTATTTCTTACTGCAATCAGCAAGTGGACGCTGCTGAAAAGAAACTGATCATCGACTATGCAACGCAAATCGCAGTGAATCAGCAACAATTTGGTCAAATCAAACAAGAAGCAAAACAACGGCAGGAGGACTTCCGTCAAAGGATCCTCTGAAGTCCGTCAACCTGGTTCCGCTACGTCTCCGGTAAAGACCACGGGTTTTCATCCACAGGGGGTCTTTGGCCGGTGAGCGCACAAGCGATTCGTCGCGCGTGAATGTGGCAATTTTCGATGAACAAACGAAATCGCAACTGCTCACCCGCAACCGCCGTTCCGGCAACATAGACACCCGGTACGTTGGTTTCCATCGTTTCGCGATGGCAAATCGGAGTGCTTTGGTCACCTTCGAACTCGACTCCCAATTGCTCCAGCAGTTCCTGATCCGGTCGATATCCCGTTTGCACGAGGACGAAGTCAGCAGCAAGTTGCTTCTCTGAAGTAGATCCAGCAACGGACGAACGCAAATGGACGTGCGTCGGAGTAATCTTCACGGGGCTCGTCTCAAACAGGGCTTCAATGGCTCCGCGTTCTACCAGGCCGCGCAGTTCTGGATAAATCCAATACTTGAGAGATTTAGCGTCAAACTCTGGTCGGCGATAACTAATCATCACCTGAGCTCCGGCGCGATAACAGCGCAACGCCGACTCAGCTGCCGAATTCTTACCTCCTACAACCAACACTCGCTGGCGAAAATACGTGTGCGGGTCCTGTAAATAATGAGAAACATGAGGTA
Organism: Pirellulaceae bacterium; assembly: GCA_022448645.1. The sequence continues at coordinate 5,661 of JAKVBZ010000054.1, read as the reverse complement.
GCTCTTCTCCTGGAATTCCCAACTTTCTGGGAAATGACATATCCCCCACAGCCAGCACAACATTTTCCGCGCGATAGGTGTGAAGAACAGTACCCTGGGCTGTGGTCGTGTGTAGCACAAACCCGTTTGACTCCTGCTTTTCAATCCTTAGTACGGGCTCATATGTCCTTATGGCCAAATCATGGGCAATCGCCACGCTGCGCAAATAAGCAACATACTGTTCCTTGGTCGCCTTGGTTTGCCCCACAATTGGAATCGGAATGCCGGCGATGGCAATCCGCTCGGGAGAACTAAAATAAGTCGTGTCTGGTGGGTAGCGCAGGATGGTGGCTGCGATCTGGCCTTTTTCAAAGTGCAAGTAATCACAACCAGCTTTTTTCAACTCGATTGCCGTTTCCAACCCGATGGGCCCCGCCCCAATCAGCGCCACGCGCGTGGTTTTAGTCGTATCATTCATTCTTCTAAGGTAGCAACCTAAGTGCGAAGTGTCACGAACGCATCCGGGAAGGACAGAAGCTATCATGCCTCTACTCCTCACAGGAAATCACACGAGGCGGCAATGTAACTGAAACATTGCCGGCCAATTCCGGGGTTGATGGCTCGAAAACACCGTCTTACCTTTGCTATGCGGTGAAAAATCGCTCAAAGACTTGCAAACATACGAGCTTCGCGACGGAATCGAGGGTTTCATCAAAAATTCAATGCTGTGACTGCACTCAAGGCTGTTCTGGTGTTTTGAAGGGTACGGATTTTCAGGAATTGCAGCCGTTGTGCTTAAGGGAATCAAGGTTGATCTTCACCGGCGAACTTGATTCAGTTTTTACAGATGTGCGGATGGGGCGCATACAGTAGCAAGTTAAAGGTTCGATCCTATGACGTCCGAGAAAAACCCGCAACAAATCTCTGCTGACGCAGGTCAGCGATACTTCGCATCGAATTCGGACTGTCACGCGAACCTTCGAATGGCTGGAAAACCGTCACTTACTTTCTGTCTGCAGCAACGATCCGGCCCAGTTCCAAACCCTTTTTGAGTCACTCGATTACACTGATTTTTCTTTCTTGGCACCTGACGAAGTAGGTTCCCTGCATAGATAGTCTATCCCAACAGCTTGTAACCTGGATACGTATTACACGGAACGATTCACGACGACAGCATCGACAGCCGCAACGCCTCTATCTGATTTAATGGCCTGACACAAAAGACGATTTTGACACGCGGTGATGGCACGGAGTATTTTGAAATACAGTTCGAACTGACAGATCGCACGGGTCACATTTCGCTGATCTCATTCGAATTAGATCTGGACCTGGGAGCACCCATTGATCCGACCGTTGGCCAGAGCCTCATTCGGCTGTCTCTATCTACATCTACAGAACTGCAAGGACTGATCAGCTTTCGTCACAGCGGGCGCTGCGAAGGGGGCTTACGCCCAGATCAACTGCGGTTCCCTGGAAGGGTGGCCATCGCGAGACACAACCATCCGAAGATCAAGGCCACTCCCCCTAGCGGGACGATGGCACCCAAGACCTTAATGCCCGTTAACGCTAACGCATACAGGCACCCGGAAAAGACCAAGATCCCAATCAACCAGGCGACGATCCCTACCGAAGCCCAACGTCCCGGTTGTTGCTTCACCCACAAGCCAGCACCCCACAGAGCAACGGCGTGAATCAAATGATACCGGGCTCCCGTTTCGAACACACTGACGTAGTGATCGATATCTGCTGGGTCAACAGATCGAGCCTCCAGCCAGCCTGGTAAGGCATGCGCCCCAAAGGCGCCTACGATGACTCCAGCTGCGCCCAACAAGGCCGCCACAGGCAATATCACTCTCGACATCCGCATTCCCTTTTCGCCGATTGAAGGTACCAGGATAATCGAGTCATGCGTCAGACAGATACGACAAAGCCTTGTCGTCATACCCCATGTACTACTGTGTCTCCGCTGCTTCGTCTGACACTTGCCCAAACCTGAGATCATTGTCGCCAACAGGCACCGAGCTGGTGGTTTCGGTGGCAGCAGGTTGTGCCAACAACCGTTCGATCGCGGGTCCTAAAGCGGGGCCGCGGGTGTGCAACGAGTCAACATGACCGTCGCGTGTCACCAAAATCACAAATGGTATCGCTTGGATGTGATAACGGTCGGCATTCGGATTGATGCCATTCGAGTCAGCAACGATGTTTTGCCACGGAATCTTTTTCGCGTCAATGAACCTCCGGGCCTTTTCCTGGTTCTCGTCAATGTTCACCCCCACCACCTCAAATCCTTCAGCCTGGTACTGCTGATAGTTTTCCAGGATGTTGGGAAGTTCTTCCTGGCACGGAGTACACCACGTTGCCCAAAAGTCAACCAGCACGACTTTACCACGATAAGCTTCCCAATCGAATTCCTGGCCAGAACTAATCATTCCGGTGAGCTCCAACCTTTGGCCGATCAAACCCAAACGTTTGTTCGCATTTTCGACAAGTTCTTGTGCTCGCTCTCGCATTTGAAAGTCTTCATGCTGTCCGTAGACACTGCCCAACATGTCGTACAACGTCTTCGCCAGCTCTATATTACCGGAATACTCCAAGCTTTCCGCAGCGCGGCCAACAAAAACCAGTTTGCTGGCATTGGCATCTTGATTCAACATGGACGTCGCCGATGCAATCATTGCTTCGGCATCACCTTCGACTTCCGGATTGAGCACCGCATTCACAAGGAAGTTGAAATTCCGCAAGGCACCCTGCAGTGCCAAGCTTTCGGCGGCCTGTGCTAACCTTTCATCTTCGTGATCTCGAAACGCACTTACGATCTGGTCCAGGGCTTCGTTGGATGCCGCAACATGTCCTGTTTGCTGCAAAACATTAATTGCCACGCGGGCCGATTCAAACAGCGTTGGTGTCTTCGGTGAGTTAGCCAATAAAGTCTGGAGTGCTTCGAGCAAAGTGGCAGGATCCTTTGTATCCCCAGTATGGATGTCTCGCATTTTCAGGCTAAACAATGTGAGTCGCACCATCTCCGCGATTTCGGGATCCGCGTCGTCCTGCAGAGCAGTAGCAAACGCCTCTACGTTTCCGCGAGCACCTGGTAAATCTGCATCGATCATCTGGTCGAAAATAGTAAGTTTGGCATTGACCGCGGTGAATCGCGCGCGCGCGTTGTCACTTGCCATCAACTCCTCCAGATACGATTCCAATTCTGCAGAGGCATCACCGTCGGTTCCCTGGTCTGCAAGCTGCATGAGAAGTTCGATACGCGCGGAAATTCCCGTCGCAAGCAGGTCGTCGTCATCACTTTCGACGACTTCGGCAAACAGGTCGTCGAACTCCTGACGGGATTGTTCGTCACCGACGGCAGCATTCATGCGTAAAATCTGGAATCTGCTGCGAGAGGCAGCCAGTCGTATCTCCCGGTTTTCGTCTGTCATGAGTGTTCTCGCATAGTCTGCCAATTCAGACATCGCTTCCCCGACACCCAAGGATACTTGTATGCTTAGAGAATCGAGCCTGGCCAGCTTTGCCATCATCTGTTGCTCGGGTGTAGCATCAGTGGCCAAGATACGTTCGGCAGCTTCACGTCGAATTCCGATCATGCGACGGAAAGATTCTTCTTGCTGCTCCCTTGTCGATCCCGGAATCGCCCTTCGCTCAATACTCTGTTCGATCTGCGAGATCTGATCCAAGAGCTGTTCGACAGTCACGTTTGATTCTGCTGCATTCGGGCTTGCAGCACTGCGACCAGATGTTATTTCCGTTGGAGACGAACCGGTCTGACGACTCGGTTCTTGCGGCGATCTTGCCGCGTTCAACTCAAGATCTGCTGGCAAAGCGTTGGCACGACCCTTTTCATCTGCCAATCTTTCTTGTCTGGACGACCCCGTACGAGCGGATGACGAATCCAACGAATCACTTGCCCCTAATTCAGATTGATCATCACCCTGTGTCGCATCGGCAACACTCTCATCCGCAACCCGAAATTGGCTTGTCTCAGACGATACCTGTTCCGGTCCAGCGTCGGAACAACCACCGACACCGATGACGCAAGTGATCATAACAACTAGACTAGCAGGCCTTTGAAACAATCGATCAATGATTTGGTAAGACGTCATAGTGTATCCTGTGATGGTTGGTTGTTTTGAGAGTCTCTGTTCTTTCTTCGCGGCAACTTGAAAGAAACTCCTAGCTTCCTCACTCGCATCTCAACTCTCTTTCCTGTTCCCGGCCGGAACGATGACGTCCATTGTACGAGAGAACCTCAATAAAGGCAGCCTCGGTTTTCACGGATATATGGGCCACGACGGAGGTCGCCAAGCGGCAAAATGACGCTATAATAGACTCGTTCTAATAGTAGACGAAACGATGAAAGTGATGTTGGTCAAGAAGCAATAAAGGAGAGATACCGTGGCAGTTCGTGTGGCAATCAATGGGTTTGGTCGGATCGGACGATTGACCTTTCGAGTTTTGATGAGTCGTCCCGACGAATTCGAGGTCGTCGCCATTAACGACATTACGGAAAACAAAGTACTTGCAACGCTGCTGAAATACGACAGTACCCATGGCAGATATCCAGGTGATGTTGCTTATGACGAAAACCACCTGATTGTAGAAGGTAAGCCAATCCAAGCGCTCGCTGTACGTGATCCTCGTGAACTTCCTTGGCAAAACCTCGAAGTGGACGTCGTCGTCGAAAGTACAGGGATCTTTACGAGCCGGACACAACCTAAAAAAGACAAGAGCGGAAACGATGTGATTGGCCCAGACGGCAAGGTCGTGATGGTCCCCGGCTACGACGCTCATGTGAAGGACGCCGGCGCCCGGCGTGTTGTATTGAGCGCTCCTGCAAAGGACAAACCTGACCTCACCTGTGTGCTTGGCGTAAACGATGACCAGTTAGATTCAGAGAAGGATCAAAAGTACATCTCGAATGCCAGCTGCACCACGAACTGCTTGGCACCCGTGGCTAAAGTCCTTCACGAGAATTTTGGCATCGAATCAGGTCTCATGACCACAGTCCATGCTTACACCAATGATCAGAACGTTCAAGATCAACCGCACCAAGATCTCTATCGTGCCCGAGCAGCCGCGACCAACATCATTCCGACGAGCACCGGCGCAGCCAAAGCCGTTGCGGAAGTCTTTGAGGCATTGAGAGGAAAACTGACCGGAATTGCATTGCGGGTACCAGTCGTAACCGGCAGCATCGTCGATTTAACGGTCAACCTGAGTCAGGCAGTCCATAAGCATCAAGTCAATGATGCTATGCGAAGCGCAGCTCTCAGTGGGCCATTGAAAGGTATTCTTCGTTATACGGACGATCCGATCGTGTCGAGCGACATCGTTGGAGATTCCCACAGCTCTATTTTTGTTGGTGACTGGACGCATGTGATCAGCCCAGAAGGGAAAACAGAAACCGTTAACGGCAAACCTGAACCATTCGGTAACCTCGTCAAAGTACTCAGCTGGTACGACAACGAGTGGGGGTACAGTAATCGCACGGCCGATTTGGTGGCACGCGTTGCGAAACTGTGATCCGACCAACTATTGAAAGAGTAAGATACCGAATCCTTCGGGAACGATTTGAACGTTGGCCGGTTGCGACCAGGCCTGGAATCCCACACCGGGCACAATGCGCTGAGCACCAACTGCCCATGCCTGTCCAGGACGGGGTGGTTCCTTGAC
>JAKVBZ010000053.1 GCA_022448645.1 Pirellulaceae bacterium | reverse complement strand
CTACGGTGAATCAGAAAAATGCTCCGAGCGAGTTTGTCGATGAAGGCTACCACTGGGATACGCTTGCCACGGTCGATGTTACCGGTGGTAGTCTGGTGGTGACTCTGGGAGCGGGCTCCAGTAGCAGTAAGTACACGGTGGCCGATGCTGTTCGGATTGAGAAGCAGGCCGACAGCTCTCCGACGCTCACCGTCACGATTGCAGACGCGTCGTTTTCTGAATCAGCGGGTGCTGCGGCTACAACAGGCACTGTGACACGAACCGATACGATGGGTGATCTGGTGGTCAACCTTTCAAGCGATGATACCAGCGAAGCGACTGTACCGGCGACAGTAATGATCTTTGATGGACAGGACAGTGCTTTGTTTACCATTGCAGCGGTTGACGATAGCGATGTCGATGGAACGCAAACGGTGACCATCAGCGCATCGGCAAGTGGGTTTACAGGTGGGAGTGATACCATTGAGGTTAGCGACGATGACTTGCCGCGCGTACTCACCGTCACGATTGCAGCCGCTTCGGTCTCTGAATCAGCCGGCGCTATCGCGACGACAGCCTCGGTAACACGAAGTGATACGAATGGAGAGCTGGTGGTTACGCTTTCAAGCGATGACACCAGCGAAGCGACTGTACCCGGCATGATCACGTTTCTCGATGGACAAAGTAGCGTCTCCTTCGACATTGCTGCGGTCGACGATAATTTGGCTGATGGAACACAGACGGTGACAATTGCTGCCGCCGCCAGTGGTTACGTCATCGGCAGCGATACGCTCGATGTGACCGACGATGACACCTCGTTGATAACGATCCTCGATAACGGTGACCCTGGATTTACTGAGACGGGTTTTAGGTATGAGGACAGTAGTCGGGTGTCTGCAGCTTATGATGGCGATAACCACAACATGCGAGGTGGCAGTGGCACGGCGAGTTGGACCTTCTCGGGTCTGGTTGATGGTGAGTACCAGGTAGCCGCCACCTGGGCCCACAAATTCAACAACCGGTACAACACGCTGGATGCGCCGTTTTCGATTGCAAACGGAACTAGCGGCACCGTTCTGGCAACGGCTACGATAAATCAAAAGAATGCGCCGAGCGATTTTGTCGCTGAAGGATACCATTGGGATACGCTTGGTATGGTGAACGTTACTGGTGGCAGTCTGGTCGTCACGCTGGGGGCAGGCTCAAACAGAGCCAAATACACGGTGGCTGATGCCATCCGGATCGAGAAAACAGGAGACAGCAGTGGCGGCGGGGGCGACACTCTTGGCAAAATCAGTGGGATCGTTTGGAATGATGCCGATGGGGACGGTATTGTCTCGGCGTCAGAGACGCCGCTGGAAAACTGGTTTGTCTTTCTAGACCAAAACCAAAACGGCACACTTGATTCTTCAGAGACGGCGGTACAAACGGGCTTCGACGGTGGTTTTCTCTTCGAAGATCTTCCAGATGGCACGTATTATGTGACCGAACTTTTACCGATTGGTTGGGAACAAACAACACCTTCTGGTGGTTCGCGTCGCTCAACGGTTCCCCTTAGTACCGTACAAATGATAGACAGTGCCTCTACGGAAATCGGTTGGGTCACGGATCAAACGCAATTTTATTTCACGGATATTTCTAGACGAAGTGGTACAGAGAACGGGAGGGGTGAGGTTTCAACTTCTTCCGCCGAATCCGCAAGTTTGATGAATGCGGATGACTTCCGCGCCGATCCTCTGTTTACTGGTTTTAATGGGAGCGGATTTGCCACAGTGATCATCGACTCGGGGGCCGATCTTGATCATCCGTTCTATGCAGATCGTTTGGTCTACAGTTTCGACTTCAGTGGCACAAATGACAGCGATGCGTCAGATTTTGATGGACACGGAACCAACTGCGCAGGAATTGCGGTCTCTTCAGATCCAAACTTTACCGGTACCGCTCCGGGTTCGGACTTGATTGTCCTAAAAGTCTTTGACGATGCGGGAGAGGGTAATTTTGACGATATCGAAGAAGCTCTACAGTGGGTTTTGAGCAACGTATCCAATTACAATATTGCGTCTGTCAACATGTCTCTTGGTGATGGCGCTATTTATGACAGTGCGCAAATGAGTCTGCTGAGCGATGAATTAGCGGGTCTTGTCGCGATGGATGTGATGGTTGTCTCTGCGGCTGGAAATGAATTTACCACGGATGGAACGGAGGGGGTTTCGTATCCCGCTGTTGATCCAAATTCACTTGCAGTGAGTGCGGTTTGGGACGCGAATCACGGTGGCCCGCATACTTGGGAAGGCGGAACGATCGACAACTCAACGGCAGCAGATCGTGTTGCCAGTTTTTCTTCACGGAGCTCGACCCTCACAGATGTCTTTGCCCCAGGTGCATTCATCACGAATGCGGGTCTAAATGGTGGTACTACAAGCTTGGCAGGAACCAGTCAGGCAGCACCGCAGGTGGCAGGCATCGCAACGGTTGCTCAACAGCTGGCCACTTCGACGCTGGGGAGAAGACTCACTCAAGCTGAGTTTCGGTCGTTAATGCAATCAACCGGTGTCAGCATTAATGATGGTGACGACGAGGATGACAATGTTGTCAACACGGGTGCCGATTATCCTCGCATCGACATGTGGGCTTTCATGAAAGGTGTTTTGGCGACAGCTACCAGTGGTGGTGCTGTTCATGATATCACCTTCTCCAGTGGTGGCACTGCCTCTGATTTAAACTTTGGCAATCGTGTTACCGAAAGTAAGGGATCTTATGCCACGGGGGTAGCCACTGTTTCCTCCGCGGTTCACACGGACTCACAAGGGGTCAACGATAACTCCGTGTTTGCCAGAGGCAACAAAGCAGGTGCCGTTGATCTGTGGGAATTGCAGGCCCTTGACCAGAAGCCTCTTTCAACAGCCGGAAACCGGGTGGTCGAAACGTTTGTTGGCAGTCATCGACGAACGCACTTTGTCGATACGATGTTTTCTGAAGGGGGCGTTACCCAGATAATGCTGGCCCGTTTAAATACCACAAGAAGAGAAGTTGTCGACTCCTTGGCGGAAATCATAGACGAGGTTCTTACGACCAGTAGTGATTCGATCTGGAACGGAGCGAGTTACGAAGACCTGTTGGAGCGTGAGGATATTTCGCAACAAAAGGATGAGGTTGCCTCTTTATGGGACCTCGACGGACTTACGGAACGACTGTCAGCCCGATTCAACGTGGACTCGGAATTGGGAGGTGAGATCAATGGAGAAATTTAATACGCTCGATTTCACGTTGTGGTCTGCGGAATTAAAATAAATGTCCTGGGGCTTCTTGTTCCCTACAACCTCTGGAGCAGGTTGTTTTCTTTGCCGTCTAAGCGGGCCGTATTCGAAAAGGCACGACGGACAAGGCAAAGAGTAGGAAGAGCAGCGTGTTTGGTTCTGGTATAGCGTTTTCTTGTTGTATGGTCGTGCTGCTACCAGGAGAAATCGTCCCGCCCAAAAAAGCAACGTCCCCGATGAAGGTGCCGGTGCCTGAAATAGATCCATGTAGCATATGGATGGTACCACCTCCGGTTATCAAGTCGTTGCGGATCGCCAAATCACCCTCGCCGTTCTTCGTGAGATCGTTACCCATCAGATGGAGAGCGTTGTTGAAGATTAAACTTCCTCCCGAGGCAACGTTTACCGTTATGTCGTTGTTCAATTGGACTACGGATTGAAACTCGTGAGATCCGTGCAGTACGTTGATGCCACTAGGGGGCAGTCCGGTTAGGGATCCGGCAGTCAGATGGATGGTTCCACCACCGGCGATAATCTGTTTGTTGGGGTTGTCAGACCGGATGTTATTGACGGTCACGTCGGTATTGGTAAAGACAGTTTGTGTGGCTGCCATCGCGTTGTCGAAATTTGCCGATTCGTTGGGACTGTTGGGTGGTGCGCCGGCACCACTCCAATTCAGAACAGAATTCCAATCGCCCGACATATCTGCTTTCCAAAAGATTTGCCCGGGTGGCGGGGCCTGCGTGGGCGGCAGGCCCTCAGTTAACATGATATTGTCTGTTTTCGGAAAGCGACGATTGGGCTCGTTATTCACGACGAGCTGGAGGCCTTGAATGTCAGCAATTAATTGATCTGTGATGGGAATACGGTCGGTCTCAGCTCCATCGGCGATGCCATAAATAAAATCTTCGACACCGTCCACGACTAGTTTGAACGGAACCGGTTCTGCCACAGTGAAGTCGACAGGAACGTTGTATTGTACTTCCTGGCCATGATCGCTCTGGAATTCCAATCGGGCCAGTCCTAAGTCTTCCAAGGCAATCCACGAGATATGGTTTACTTCACCTGGCCCCGAACCGCTGCCAAAAAAACCAATCCTCTGATTGTGGCTTTCCGAGTCAAGTTCCCAGTCCCAGGTTAAGACATTGACCATCTCGGGATGGAGGCTACCATCGACGCCGGCCGAGTTACGATAAGTTGTGGTTCCGTGACTGGAACTGGGGCCGTTGAGAAATTGACCTGAAAATCCTGGATCACCAGAGCTGATGGGTAGAATGGCGTTTCCTGATGAGACCGTCCATCCGTTCTGGTGGTTTAAAACTGCGCCAGCGGTATACTCCGGATCGGTCGCAGTTTCGAAGTCTTCCATAAACAGCGTATGTTGTACTGCCGGTTCGACATACGTGCCATGACGAAACAAATCACCGGTGCCTCCTGGCAATGTCAAGTCCAGACGATTGTTCGTTAACGGAACGAGTACTTCTTGTCCGGTATACCGGTCGATACGGTAGACATGGTCAACCGTCCAGTCGAACTGTACGTAATAGTCAAGCTGGGCATCAGTCGCCGTCATCTCCGGACCGTTTTGCATGTTGGTGACCATGAAGTACCGCGTGTCGTTTGATTCATCTCGAAACACCGACAGCATCGCGTCTTTGCCAGCACCCAAGTTACCAGGTTGGGAATAGTTGGGACTGATGTCCTTGATGCGCGGGTCAGCATGGGCGGTACCCTGGAATGTTTGCCAACTGCTGATACCGTATGGGGTTTGAGAAGAATCACTGTTGGGGACCCAGTACGATGATCGGTGTGACAGGTTCTTGATTCGCTCACCTACGTGAAAGGCCTCGGGGTTGAGTTTCTGGACGTCGTGATAAAGCTGGGTGGGATGACCCTGTTCATCGATCTGCGCGGGACCTTGCGAGGGCTCGTAAGTAAAGTAAATGATTCCACTGAAACCGTACGCCAGGTGTGAAAATACGTGGAGCCGGATGTCTGACTCGCTGGGCACACGCCGGCTAATTGCCTGCCTTCCAAACGATTGCACGTACGCCCAATACGGCACGCCAGCTGCCTTGGCCGCGTCGCTAATCTTTTTGGGCCCCCAAACCGGGCTCGAAGTTCCTCCGCTGTCAGCAAAGATGTACGTGTTGTACAGCAGGAGGTCGGGTTGGACGTTGTTCACCAAATCGTCCTGGTAGTCATCGAACGAATAACTCGGCGGCATGTTGGGTCCTCCCCAGTAATCCTCACTGGTGGCGAAAGGACCCAATGTCACCGTATAGTCAAGCTGGTCCGGAAATGTCGCGCGGACCCAATCGAAGGTGTCTTTGACATACCCCTGATTAATATGGAACCCTCGGGGCTCGTCCCAGATGTGCCAGCCGGCAGCCGAGTCGGGAGCCGCGTTCCAAGCGGCCCAGGTTTCGTCCATTAATTTTTGGTTGAGTCCCCCAAACCCGCCGTTGGCACCCGACTGACTGGCCTGCACGTGATGGTGCCAGGGCAAACCTAGGGCTTCGGTTTCGGCCAGAATTTCGACCTTGGCTTCTCCGTTGAGTATGGATGTATAATTTGCGGCCGCGTAGACATCGGCATCGAACGTATCCGCATGACCACGAGCCCGGCCCATCAGCGTGAAGGGATTGTTCCGGACATAATCCCAACCGGGGCCTGTTTGACTCAGTGCACACGGAGAAAACGATGCGAACGTCACCACGCCACTCAATAGAACCATGGTGGTTCGCATCATCCTTGTAAGGCTGACTAGACCAACTATCTGAAAAGGTGCCATATGCTTGGTTTTTGAAGACATCATATTCATCCTATCAACAACCTACAAGAAATACCCATCCAAAGACAGGAAATTTCCATGCCTCTTACACCGGAGCACCCAGCAGGACAACGACCATTCGTAGCGAATATGTCGGATCGGGCTTAAAGTGTTTGCCCGCCACATTTCAACAACGGCGACTCCTGTTAGGTGTTGCGGACTCAGGCTAGTATAGTGTGGAACGGTTTGGCGTGGCTGGTGTTTCCGGCGAACGGTGGGCCGCATGTAGCAACAGAAGGCACACCCCTTACGAACTGACCTCTTGATCTCAGGCTGCAGCGTGATGCCAACAAAGAATCAGCCAATTTTTCCGCCAACTCATTTTGCCCGTTTTGGGCGTTGGTTGGAAATGGAGAGCCTCGCCGAACGCCAACGGCTCGAAGAACGTCGCGAAGTGCAGTCCTCTGCCACTGCCGAGCGTAGCGGTGAAACCTTGTTGAACATGGTCGTGCGCAATCACGCCACGGGACTGGGGGGACACTATCTGGTGACCTTGCACAAACGTGGTTCATCGGACCGACTGCCTTGGCACCGTTTCAAAGTCGGCAGTCCAGTCAGTCTTTCACCCGCCGATGACGGGCGCGTTCTTCAGGGAGTTGTCAGTGCGCGGCGGGTTGATTGTCTAGAAGTGGCCCTCACCCACTGGCCTGAGGGCGATCGTTTTCGTATTGATATGATTCCAGACGAAGTCACCCGCAAGCGTCAAGAGGCCGCTATGAACGTTGCCGAAACGGCAACCGGGCGGTTGGGCCAGTTGCGGGACCTGCTACTCTACGATCGTGCACCCACGTTTCGCACTGATGAGCAGGTCGATCGTTCTCACGCGCTGAATCCGTCCCAGCATGGGGCCGTGGAATTCGCCATGTCGGCGCAAGACCTGGCCGTGATTCACGGTCCACCGGGAACCGGCAAGACCACGACGGTGGTAGAGATCATCCGTCAGGCACTGGCGCGCGGAGAGCGTGTTCTGGCCTGCGCTCCCAGTAACACGGCAGTGGACAACCTGCTGGAACGGCTGATGGTCAGCGGAATTCAGGCGGTGCGGCTAGGACACCCGGCCCGAGTCCTAGAGGTCGTCCGAACTCGCACGTTGGACGCCTTGGTCGAAAAACACGAAACGCGTGTACTGATCGACGACTTGATTCGCGAGGCTGAACAATTGGAACGTAGGGCCGACCGTTATTCTCGGTCCCGTTCCGCACGAGGGCAAAAGTTTCAGCAAAGGCAGGAGGCACGCGAACTACGTAAACACGCCCGCGCTATTGAGCGACAAACCATCAAGGACATATTGGTCGGGGCAGAAGCGATTTGCGCTACGGTTAGTTTTGATTTCAGCATTCTGGCAAATCAGAAATTCGACCTGCTCGTCGTCGACGAAGCCTGTCAGAGCGTGGAACCCGCCTGTTGGATCCCATTACGTTTTGCTGACCGTGTGGTGCTGGCGGGCGATCACTGTCAACTGCCTCCTACCATACTTTCCAAAGACGCTGCCCGCGAAGGATTCGACGTAAGTCTCATGCAACGGCTGGTAGAACACTATGGCGAAACGATCACGCGGCAGTTGACCGTGCAGTATCGCATGCACGAACAGATCATGCAGTTTTCGTCAGAGCATTTTTATGACGGTACGCTGTCTGCCGATCCGACGGTTTCCACCCAGGTGCTCGGAGAACTAGCAGACGTCGCAGCTGACCAAGTGGATGATAGGCCGGTCGTCTTCATCGACACGGCCGGTGCTGGTTGGGAGGAACAACAGGAGCCTGAGGGACTTAGCCGGCTGAATCCCAGCGAAGGCCAGCTGGTACTCGACCAGGTTGGAGCCTTGTGCGCAGCGGGTGTGCAGCCCCAGGACATTGCCGTGATCGCTCCTTACGCGGCCCAGGTGCGCTGGCTGCGGCAGCATGCCGAACTGTCCTCTCTAGAGATTGATACAGTGGACGGTTTTCAAGGGCGAGAAAAAGAGGTGGTCGTCATCTGCACCGTGCGATCTAATCAGCGCGGTGACATTGGTTTTTTGGCAGATGCACGCCGCATGAACGTTGCCCTGACGCGGGCCCGCAGGAAATTGATCGTCATCGGAGACAGCGCCACTCTGGCTGCCGACCCGTTCTTCGCACAGCTGTTAGAATGGTTCGATAAGTGTGGCGCCTATCAGTCCGTCTGGGAGTTGAATCCAGACCTTTAAGACAGGGCAAGATTAGCGATCCACCAGTATCAAAATAACGGAATGACCAAGGCTTCCATGCCCATCGCACTTGCGAACAGTTAAGCTAAGACGCATGCCAACAAAAAAACGTCATAACGTTAGGTTGATGGCAGAGTGTCGGCGCCTTGCTTTGGGTTCGGTTCCTGGTTCCGCTCAGTAGACTGACGTGGTTCTCTGGCCAAGTGTATAGAATGACAGGAGCGTTTTGAATATCCTGCTATTTGTCGTGGCCAACGTGGACCGGCTGACTTTACAATGGCGTTTAAAACCAGGCATCCTGATTTCCATGTGTTAACCGGTTGAATTGTAAGCTGTAGATGTCACCGAACTTGTTTATTTTGCGAACGATGGGAAGAGATCATGAAACAACACGTCTCCAATAAAGTGGCCTGGATGGTTGTAGCCCTACTGATACCTCAGGTAGCACTGGCTGGTGGGTTCGTCAATCGCACGAAGGAGTTTACAGGGGAAGACGAAATTGGCGAAACGTCGGCTTCGTTTGGTGATTTGAATGGGGACGGCTATGTGGACCTTTCCACGGCGCTTTCTCTGTTCGTCAACGTGCAAGGGAAATCGTACAAGCGAATCGGCATGGGCGTTACGTTGATCTGGGGCGATGTCAATAATGATGGGCACCTGGATTATGTCACTGTCCCCGGGTCCGGTGCGTTGATGTTGGGTGACGGTAAGGGAGGATTTCAGCTGGGTGTGCGGCCGCCAGGGCCGTTTGGAGCCGAGTGCATTGCCGCAAGTTTCGGAGATATCAACAATGATGGACTGCTGGACATTTATTATGGTGGCGGTTCTGGAAGTCAAGACACATTGTGGCGACAGGCGCCTGAGCGCGAAGAGAAATGGGTTCGCGTGATCGAGGAGGGGGGGGCCTATTGCCGCAGTGTGGTCGCTTGTGATTTTGACGAGGACAACGATATCGACTTCTATGCTTCCAACTATTGGCTCACTCCGAACTGGTTGTGGGTTAGCGACGGCAAGGGAGCTGTGGTCAACCGAGCGGCCGATTTGGGAGCCCAAGGTGGTTCGGGACACTCGATCGGTGCCTGTTGGGGCGACGTGGATAATGACGGCTACTTCGATTTGTTTGCTGGTAACTTCGCACACTCTGGCCAACCTGAGTCACGGTTCCTACGCAATACGGGTCCAAAAAATGGTTATAAGTTCGAGGATAAAGGACCTGCTGGTGTTGGCTATCAGGAATCGTACGCTTCGCCGACGCTGGGTGATTACGACAATGACGGTGATCTTGATCTGTTTTTCACGACCGTTTATGGCCATAACGCAGCTCGACTTTATCGAAACGATGGTCTTTGGAAGTTCGTAGATGTTACCCAGGAAGAAGGGTTGCAGCACCTGGGTGCGACTTACCAGGCTGCCTGGGCCGATGTGGACAATGATGGTGATCTTGATTTGGCAACCAATGGCAAACTTTTTATCAATCAGGGAAATAACAACCATTGGTTGAAGATTCGCCTGCAAGGTGATGGCAAAACGGTGAATCGTAGTGCCATTGGTTCCCGAGTGCGGATCCAGTTGGGTGATCAAACGCTCTCACGACAAGTAGAAGGAGGTGGCGTGGGACAGGGAAATCAGAACGACCTCACGCTGCATTTCGGTTTGGGGGAATACACTGGCGACATTACCTATACGGTCACCTGGACCAATGGTAGCCGCCAGCAAGGCGTCACGCCCGTGGACCGCACGATCGACATCAAGATGGAATGAACGTCCACAAGGGGTTAGCAGGGTTAGCAGAGAAAGATCCAGTGGTGAAGAGTCAGGAACCAATTCAGTGATTGGTTCGCTCTCCTTTTTGCTTGTTGGACGAGGTGATTGAAGGCTGACAACATAACGCTGCCAGCGTGAGTGCTGTGATGCTTACGGTGAAAATCAGCTGATTGGGCGTGCGGTGAGTCCATTCTTTCCAGGGCCAGGCGTAGTCAAACACGGCTGTATTCAGTGAGTAGAATAGCCAGCCTGTTACCACGAGGGCGATTGCGGAAAAAAGACCCGCCCGTTGCTCCTGGATGCTCCGGCCAATGAGCCATGTCGCGACAACGAGGGTGATGGCCAACGGAATTGCCAGGAACACGAACCATCCAATGCCAACTGGCACGCTGTCCATGGAATAGCTCACTAAACGCAACGTTTTACCGGCGACCGGCGCGATCACCATTGGCAACAGTAACAAGTACGGCCAGTAGCGACCGCCAACAATACCCACCAGTGGCAGCGCGATCATGACGAGTCCGAATTCAGAGTACAGCATGAACAGTTCGACACGACCGGGTAGCGAACCAAATTCGGCAGTTAACAAGAGGATGGTATGCGTCACGCAGAGTAGTACCTCCACGGTTGGCGACAACGTAACCACATCTGTTGTATCGTGAGTTCCGCGGGGTGTGTCGACAGTAATGAGATGACGGTTAAACCATAGACCGAGTGCCAATCCACCGCCCCAGATAGCTCCGAACGTGGTCTCCATCATGTTCCACCAGTTGAAGTGTTGCGTAAAATCGTAGGACCAAGACAGGGCGCCTGTGCTGTACAGCTCTGGGTTCCAAGCGTGTGATGCCTGCACCGCTTGTGCAAGTGGGAATCCCAATCCTCCAGCGATTACTCCGACGAGTGCCATTCTTGCTGCCAAACGATCGCCACGTAGGAATCGCACGTAAGCGATGAGTCCCCCAAGCGCCACCAACAGGCCTCCCCACATTTCGCTGCGGGGTTTCAGGTCCGCGCCTGGCTCGAAATACCAGCTGTCGGAAAAGTAAATCGCAGGCAAAGTTTTGGTGGTCGGTTCGAATGGCGAGTTGATTAGTGAGGTACCAAGAAACATCATCCCGACCATACCGAGCACAAGCGCCAGTATTTCCAACACACCATACTTTTTTCCGCCCAGTCCCATGCCAAGAAAGACACCACCAAAACCGATCCAGATGCTGCCTTTCATAAATAACCCGGCCATTCCCCAGCGGAACGCCTCCCAATGACCATGGAGTTCCTTGTCGTGTGTCAATCCAATCGTCTGGCCATAGGTCATGGATCCTCCGACGCCAATGGCAACGGTCATCATGGCGGCCGCACGGGCACCAGCGAGCGAGGTGGCCTGTGGCACGAACAACATAACAAGTGTTAGCGAAGCTAGAGCGCCGGCAATCATGGCCCCCGTCTCATGACCGAATTGGCCACGGATCCCCCACCCTGTTCCCGCTGCAAGGGCGGTAAGGAGCACCGCGACAACGGGGAAAATGAAGTTGCGGATATTGGCTTGGAGGTTAGGGGAGTTGCGATTGTCCACGGAGATGATTGACCTTCATGGCGATGCGAGATCTGAATTGCGATCTGTAAGACAAGGCTCAGATTTTGAGTTTAACAGCTGACAAGAGTGTTGATATCCAGCCGGTCTATCAGGAAATCTGCAGTGTGTCGGATCTCGGCCCAATGGTTGTCTGTTCGGCATCGTCACATTTTCAAAGTCCCCGGCGAAGCAGTTTGAGATGTTGCCGCGGATGATTGTGAGCCGTCCCACCTCAAAATACACCTTGAACCAGATTGAGCCTGTGTCTACTCCTCGATGAATTGCACGGAGGTTCACTCGTGCCAAAGAATAGATCAAGATCAGACTGATGCTGACAGGATAAACAGTAATCTACGCCAAGTGGTTGTACAACGAAGTCAGCTTACCGTTGGCAAGTGTGTGGTATTCGTCGTAAAGAACGTGTGATTTGACGAAAAAGGGGGTCGAGACTGGGGCAACTTAGCCTTGAATTTGGTTGTTTGAACCGCCATGTTTCGTAGGCACCTGTTCAATGCATGTAGAGCTATCGGGTGTTCAGTTTCGGCGGGATTTTAGGGCCTGGAGACTGAAACCTTTTGATTGGTGCCATTTATGTTGATTTTTTGTGGCAAAATGGCGCGGTCCATGTTAGAGGGATCATCTTTTATACTATATTATTGCAATCCCCGGAGAAACAAAGATGAGACGTCAAGATCTACAAAACCAACGACTACACTTGCGGCCCGGTTTTACCCTGGTCGAACTATTAGTTGTCATTGCGATCATTGCGATTCTAATTGCCTTATTGCTGCCTGCGGTTCAGGCGGCACGTGAAGCTGCCCGGCGTGCGGAATGTACCAACAATATGAAGCAGCTTGGTTTAGCTTTGCACTCGTATCATGATGGTAACTTGACGTTTCCCGTAGTGGGCGGTTTCGATCCCACTCATGGCTGGGGATTCTTTCCTCTCTTATTGCCCCAGTTCGAAGAGACGGCACTTTACGATCAGATCAATTTTGACATGAGTGTAGCCTGCCAAAGTCTACAGTTCGCTCATGAACACGAAGTTCGCGGATTGTATTGTCCGTCTGATCCGGCGCCGAGGGTGCTGGGACCTGACGCTCCACTTGGTCGGGGCTTGCCGAATCTCACTTGCAACAACTCACCTGTCCCCGGTGACACAGCGTACCAGCAGGGGAACGTGCGAGGGGCTGTGACCCATTATGGCGGAAGCTTCGGTGACGGTTATATTGCGTGTGAAAACGTCGGCTATACGAGTTCATCCACGTCGCTGGCGCAGTACGGATGTGGTGGGTGCAATGAAAACGGTGCTGGGGTACCGACCGCCAACTGTCCGTTTCCAACTTTCGGCTGGGGTGCCGGGAAGGATCACCGCGGAATGTTCAATTATTTTGGTCCCCACCACGATCGTACTCCTCCTGTGAAAATTCGCGATGTCTTTGACGGTACTAGCCAGACGGTACTCCTTGGGCATTCGTCCGGATTGGCGACGGCTTATGACAACATCTGGACTACCGCCACGTCGAATACGCTTGCCACAAGCCTGCCTATCAACTTCAACATTCGAGCTTCTGAACGGATCGGCGAGACGTACTTCTGGCCCGGTTCCAACAGAGATTGCGCGTGGGCAAGCCGCGGGTTTCAAAGCCATCACCCGGGCGGAGCTATCTGTACGATGGTCGACGGGTCTGTCCATTTCATTTCGGAGAGTATCGAACAAATAGTGTTGAATGCGCTAGGAAGCCGCGCAGGTGGCGAAGTCGTCAATGTTGATTTCTAGGTCATGTCGAATATGAGCAACAAACACATTCCCGCCTTGTGGGTATTCTTGGTAAGTTTCCTCTTTCTCCTACCAGGTTGTGGTCCAGATGGTCCCAGCATGGCAAAGGTAGTCGGTACGATTACCGTTGATGGTGAACCGCTGGCTGACGCGACCGTAGCGTTTGCGCCTGAATCGGGTCAGCGTGTTGCCAGTGCACTCACCGATTCGACCGGCCAATTTGAATTGGGAACGTTCACACCAGATGATGGCGCCATTGTGGGCAATCATCGAATTACGGTATCTGCTCGCGGCCCACGTCGTCCAGCACCGGGATTCGCTAACGCGACAAGTTCGTTGGCTCCGACAATCCCAGGACTTCCTTTGATTCCCGAACACTATTTTGACGCTGGGACTTCGGGGCTGACTGCTGAAGTAAAAGACCAGCGAAAAAATGAGATTAATTTTAATCTCAGTTCGGACGAAGAAGCTCCTTAAGAGAGCATGGAATCTACCGTCGTTTTGGCGGTCCAGGCAAAACTCTGGTGGTCCCAATCTTCCCAAATGACGGTAGATTTCATTTGTTTTTGGGATTGAAAGTGCGCACGTGGGAAATGACAATCATGGCAAATCATCATGTTTGTCTTGAAAAACGAGCCCCATGAAAAAAAACCACCCGCGTCGTGATTTTCTGAAGTCGTCCGCTGCTATCGGGGCGACTGCCGGTATGATTCCTTATTTTTCCTGGAATCCAGCGGTGTTTGCCAACCGATTGAAAAATGATCGGCCTCAAATCGGCTGCATTGGTATGGGCGGCAAGGGCAGGGGTGATGCGCGACACCAGGCTGCCTTTGGTGATATTGTGGCCGTTTGTGATGTGGATAAACGGCATAGGGAACTGGCCAAGAATCATAAGGGAATAGGTCAAGGCAAAGCGGATGCCTATCCTGATTATCGTGACGTCCTGGATCGCAAGGACATCGATGTGGTCAGTATTGCGACTCCGGATCACTGGCATGTAAAAATTGCTATTGAGGCTCTCGAGGCGGGCAAACATGTTTACTGTCAAAAGCCTTTGACGTTGACACTCGAAGAGAACCAGTTGATCCGAAAGGCTTGTAAAAAACATAAGGACAAAATCTTCTTTGTCGGAACGCAACAAAGAAGCAGCCGCGACAAATTTTTGCGCGCCATCAACATGGTGCAAAAAGGAATCCTCGGCGACATCAAAAAAATGACGATTGGGATTGGGGGTGGAGATGTTGGTGGGCCGTTTGAAGCGGTTGATCCGCCGGCCGAACTCGATTGGGAACAGTGGCTTGGTCCAGCTCCCTTAACAGAATACCGTGAAAAACGTTGTCACCAGCAATTTCGTTGGTGGTACGAATACTCAGGCGGAAAGTTTTCTGACTGGGGGGCGCATCACGTCGACATTGCCACCTGGGCCATAGGGCATGATGGTAAGGGTAGGGGGCCGGTTTTGATCGATGGGGCGGACGCCAAACATCCCATTCCATTTGAAAACGGATACCCCACTAAAAATGATCACTTCAATACGGCCCACGACTACAACGTGATCTGTACTTTTGAAAATAATGTTGAAATGCACGTGACAAGTCGTGCGGGCAACGGCATTCTTTTCGAAGGCAGCAAAGGACGCATCTTTGTCAGTCGCGGTCGGATTACTGGCAAGCCGATTGAGGAAAATTGGGATGAAGGCCAGTACACAGACGAGGATGTTCGTCGACTATATCGTGATAAACCATATGAAGGCCACTATCACAATTTTTTTCGTTGCATCGCTGAGGGCGGGTTGCCGGTGTCGGACGTTTTTTCACATGTTCAGGCCATGAATACGTGTCACCTTGCAGCCATCGCTGCACGGCTGGGACGTAACATTCGCTGGGACCCCCAGGCCGAAAAAATCATGGGTGATGATCACGCCGCTTCTTTCTTTGCCAGGGAACAACGTCAAGGCTATGAGATCATGGAAGTCTAATCCGTCAGCTCAAAGCGGTTAGACATGTCCCTAGGGATGATCAGAAATTCAATGAGTCGCCTACCTTGAGCTGTCCTGGGGGCCAGTCGGTGCCTAGCTTAAGCTGGGACACTCGGCTGAAACGGAAAACGGTAGAGGCTTCGAGCTTCTACGTGACCCCTGTCATGAAATCCCCAGTCCATTCGCTGTGATTTTTCTTTTGCGGTCACTGAATGGTGGCGCCAGAAATGATTTACCTGGTGACCTTTCAACAAAAGTCGGTACTAGCCAACTACGATGGCGATGGTAGAGCCATCGTCCCCATGGCTCCGCAGCCTCCCCTCAGCATGGTCACCTGATTGGCCACGCGATGGTAGAGCGTTCGCACGTCAGTTTGCTTTCGTGGGTTACTTCCACATAATTTATCATGCCCGATGTGGCGCACACGAGCAAGCAGAACAAAACGATTTCCACAGAAAATCATCTCCAAGTAAGTCGACAATCAACCATGGAAAGCTTTCGATTACAGGGTAACGTCCCCGTCATCCCCACACCGTTCCGTGACGATGAGTCCATCGACCTGGACGCATTGGCCAGTTGCATCGAGTTCGCCGTAAAATGCCGTGTGTGCGCTGTTTGTCTACCGGCTTATGGGAGCGAATTTTATAAAAAGACCATCACGGAACGCCGCGACTTGATCGAAGTCGCCGTCCGATCTGCCGCAGGACGTGTGGCGGTCATCGGTCAATCGAATCATCCTTCCGCGCGCTGCGCAGCAGAGCTGGCTGCACGGCATGAGGATCTTGGAGTTCAATTCATCTCGTTTGCCATTCCTCGTCAATTCTCGTTGACAGATGCAGACGTGCTCAGTTATTGCTACACCATTTGCCAGTCGGTGTCCTTGCCCGTGTTGATTCAGGATTTCAATCCGGGGGGCCCGACCGTAGGTGGAGAGTTTGCCCGGCAATTGCAAGCAGAGTGTCAGAATTTTCGTTACTTGAAACTGGAAGAACCACTCATGTCGGCTAAGGTCGAGGCGATTCGGAAGGCGACGAACGACGAGATAGGCGTCCTCGAAGGTTGGGGAGGTATGTATCTACTTGATCTTCTACCCGCCGGCATCTGTGGATGTATGCCAGGGCTGGGCGCAGTAGATTTACTGCAACGGATTTGGGAACTCGGTTCCAGCAACCAGTTGGACAAAGCGTTGGATCTGTTTGAACGATTGTTGCCACAGCTGGTGTTTTCGTTGCAAAACATGGAGCTGTTTGTCTTGATCGAGAAAAAACTGTTGGCCGCTCGCGGTGTGCTGCCTGCATCGAGTACAAACGTTAGAACTCCTACCTGGACGCCGGACTCCGAAACCATGCAGTACGGATTGAAGCTGAACGAACGGGTTATTGCTGCGTGCAACGAAATGTTGGTTTGAAGACCACAACACGAGAGGGTTGACGCGAGTCTCTAGCCAATGCGGAATGAGGTATGTTTCATGGCGCATGCCTGCAGGATGTCTAACTCGGAAGCCTCATAAAAACGATGTCTCTCAACATCACGAGAACGCGTCAAGAGTCACGCCAGGGTTCATTTAGATTTTCGGGGTCATTGGCGTTTTGTGGCGGGATCTTAGTCATTTACGTTGGATGCAATCCCGGACACAATCCTGAATGACGTTGGCCGCCTCGACGGCAGCGTCTGGGTCGATACCCAGGGGAGGCGTAAATTTGAGGAAGCCACGGCCGGTTGTAAACATGAGAACGCCTCGACGCGTGGCCTCGACCGCAACCGCATCGGCCAGGTGGGCGTCCAATTCTTCAGAATCCTGGCACGTGAGGTAGATGCCGATGAATAATCCGGATCCGTGAATGGAAAGGATACGGTCCGGGAACGATTCGAAAAGCTTGCCGAGCGTTTTCAGCACCAGACTACCGGTGGTGGTCGCCCTTTCCAACAAGTTTTCTTCTGCTAACACCTCCAGGCTGGCGAGCGCTGCTGCCGCACTCAGTGGGTTACCCCCATGGGTGCTCGACATATCACCTGCGTCTGGTGCGTCGAGGATTTCCGCCTGTCCGACGACTGCAGACACCGGCAGGCTAGAGGAGAGCCCTTTACCCAACGTAAACAGGTCTGGCACGACGCCCGTATGTTCCATGCCCCACATCTTTCCAGTCCGACCACAGCCACATTGTACTTCGTCGAAGCAGACGAGAATGTTGTGCTTGTGGCACCAATCGACCAATTTACGGGCGAATCCTTTGGGGGTAGGCCAGGTAGCCCAGCCGGGCACCGGTTCACCAATGAATCCAGCAACCTTGTCGGGCGTGATGCCTTGGTTCAGCAATCCTTCGACGCACGCATCAAATGCCTTTTCACCTGTGGGATCCTCGCTGACATGACCCCAAGGCCAGCGCGGTCCAAACGGAAACGGGATCTGGTAGTGGCCCACGTTCTCGCGCGCGATCCAATCATTTTCGGACGGCGAACCGGTGGCCAGTGCGGCTGCAAGCGTTCGACCGTGGTAACCGTCAGCAAAACTGACAATTCCAATCTTGTCACGATGGATGCGTTGTCCGTGACGACGCATTAGCATCATCGCGCATTCGGTTGCTTCCGTTCCCGCGCTGAAGAGGATCGCTTTGGAGTCTGGAATCGGAGACAACTCTATCAGCCTTTGCAGCAGCGACAAGCGAACTTGTTGGGGAAAAACGTAGGTTGCCAACAGCAGCTGGTCACAGGTGCGTTTAATGGCGGCGCGGATTTTTGGATGGGCGTGCCCCACGTTTGCCATGACGACACCACTCGTAAGGTCGATCCATTGGTTGCCGTATGCATCCCGAACCAAGAATCCTTCGGCGTTGTCCCACAGAACTGGTGGCATTCCACTCAGCGAACGTGGTTCCAACTGACGCAGTTGCTGGATGATGGGCACCGATTCCGGGACGGGCATGGGGGTCACGATCCGCCGCCAACGGGTTTCCACTCGCTCAGTGGATACAGGCGTCAATGAGGACGTCGAAATTGCCATAGTGCTTTCACGCTATAGTAAATCGGGTTAGGGTTTCTTTGTTTTTCCGGAACCTTCAGGGTGGCTCTGGACGTTCATAGGGAGATTGTGACCTTCGACAAAATAGCATGAAAGCATCTGGCGCAGAAGTTGTACTGAAAGGAAGGACATTGGTCAGTGTCTGCCTGGGGCGGTTGTCGATAGATGTTTTCTGTATTAAATCATGCCTCATTGCCACGAGTCGAGCGTGAGCGATGAGAGTGATTGCATTCTCACTTCCTGCCATTCTGACCGTATAGGTCCTCAGGGCAATCCCGTATTTTAGAGAATTATCTTCCAAGAACATGTGCGTGTGTGGAAAGCGATGTGCATGGCTGTTAGGCTACACTGGTCCGAAGCGTTTTCCAGTCAACCATTTGATTAGATTCTGAGTGGTTTGTCCGTTTGTTTAAGGAGTTCTACACGTGAAACATCTCCCAGCTACTCGCGTTAACCTCGGGACATTCGGCGCCATCTGTTGTTTGGCGGCGTGGGCGTATGCAGATAACGTTCCCCGACAGCCGAACCAAGCCGCGCTCACCGAACCGTACTGGCAGCTATTCTTGGATGATCACATCATTACCCGCAGCACCGGGTTTGAGCGAGTAGTCCACCACCCACGGCCGCACGGCATCGTGCTGAAGACGGAAAAACCGTGGGAAACATTCGGCACCACACCGTGGTATGTCGGTCGGCGCAAACAGGGGGGATACGAATGTTACTATCAGGCCTTGTGGCATGAACCTGGTATGCGTGTGGTAAGCCATATGGCGTATGCTGTCAGTGAGGATGGCATTCACTGGGAAAAACCAGTGTTGAACCTGGTAGATGGCCCTACCCAGACGGGACGCCAGAAAGGGTTGCCTCTGGGAGTGTCGCTGGGCAGCGGAGACAAAAATGATGTGTATTCCAAGGCCAACAACATCCTGCCCATTGGTCATCCACGAGACTTGCTACTGCACGGCAATGTGCGTGACCCCGACAAACGGTTTGCCCTGGGATTGAATTTCGGTATTCCACAGCGGATCGCCTTTTGCCGCGAACTGCCCGATTTCGTCAATGATCCCCATTGGCAGGAAAAACTGGTCGATTCGGGCGGCTTCGTGCACAGCCACTACACGACGTTGGAGTACTGGGACGACTTGAACGACGAATGGGTCGTGATGCGCCAGTCGCCGAATCATCCACCGACTCGTGTTTCCGGTCGCTATGCGTCTCCCGACATGGTGCACTGGAAATTGGATCATCACTTCTATCCTGATGCTCACGACTCGACCGACCCACGTTACTTTGATGAAGTCTATGGGAATATGGGGGTCCATCTGGAAGGAATCGTATTTGGTTTTGTGGACTGGTTCGTCGGCGACGAATCTCACGAGGGCACCAACAACGATCGTGGAATCATCGGCTCGGATACTGCCAAAGGCACCCAGGAAGTGCGGATTGCTACCAGTCGGGATGGAGGAAAGACGTGGGATCGTAGTACAAGTCGCGAGCCCTGGATTCCCCACGGCAGCGAACAAGACAGTTACGATCGGCTCGTCAGGCTGGATTGTCCTCCTCTAAGGATGGGAGACGAGGACTGGTTTTACGCCACGGTTACCAATTGCGACCACGCCTCACGTGCCGGCGTTCCTCGTGATCGTATTGGCCTGGTTCAGGGAGCGTTATACACGCAAAAACATAACCGGTACGTCAGCCTCACTGCCGGCAATCGGGTCCGTATTCTAATTACCAAGCCCATCGAGGTCACAGGTGATACCTTGCAATTAAATGTTGATGCCAGTAGTGGTGAAGTCAAAGTGGCTGTCGGTATCGATCGCTGGATGAAACATAAGAATGGAGCGTGGCCTTTCGAGGCCAACCTGCCTCATTGGTTGGTCGAAGACCGCTGGGGCCGTCAGCACCTGGAAAAAGGTTTTCACTTTGACGATTGCGAGGCCGTGCATGTGAACAGTATCGAACACGATGTGCAGTTCAAAGAAGCGAGCTTCGAATCGCTGCGAGGCCAGACCGTGAGATTGTTCATCGCGGTACAGACTGCAGACTTATACGGTTTTCGATTCAAATAGCATGAGAATCATTGATTCTGTTTTGGTGGTGTGAAGGGGGACAAGTCCCGTAGGGACGAGTTTCCTTCAAGGGGCAGTTTGCCTTCCGCCAAACTGGCAAAACAATCGCGCCGGCAGGATTTTTTGGCGCCGTGGCTGCGAGATCCCGAGTTAACGGTCCGCGACTATGTGGCCAGTGAATGCGTTGGTGTGGATGGTAAGCAGGGCCAGGGACACCGCATGGTTTGCGGCGAACGCTTCAAGTACATACTCAGCGACACCAATGACGAAGCATTATTTGATCTGCGTGCAGATCCGCTGGAAATGGTCAACTTGGTCAGCCAACAAGAGGACGATACGATATTGGTTCAGCTACGTGAGACGATGCGTCAGTGGATGGTGCAAGTGGGTGACGATCATCCACATCCGCCACCATGATGCTTCGAACCGTAAGAATGGAGTCGCAAGAAACGATCGACCGGAGAAGGTCGGCGGCCGGTAGATCGTCAAACAAGCGTGTCCAACCCATATGCCCAGGATTCCTGCCTCATTCTAGGGCGACCATAAGCCAAACGTACCAAGCATGATGCTTCTCTCTCAAATACAGCTAAGTGGACTCGACTACCTCAGCGTGGCCCTTTACGCGCTGGTCGTTATGGGGCTGGGACTGTGGTTCGCCCGCGAACAAAAAACGTCGTCGGATTACTTGTTAGCTGGACGTTCCATGGGCTGGGTTGCCGTAGGGATCTCACAGTTGGCCAGCCTGCTGTCCGCCATTAGTTATTTGGGAAACCCTGGCGAAGCGTATGGTCACGACGCAAGCTATTTGTTCTTTACCGTGCTCGGTTACGTCTCTGTTCCTATCGTTATCTCCCTGTTTCTCAATTTCTTCTATCGCTTACAAATCACCTCCATTTATGAGTACCTGGAACTCCGCTTTAACTACGCAGTACGGATTTTGGCCAGTGTGATCTTTATCATCTCACGACTTGCCTGGATGGCCACCATCGTGACGGCCATTTCGGTGGCCATGCACAAGCTGGTCGGGATAGAACCCACACACTGCATCCTGGCGACCACCGTGATTGCTACGTCTTACACGCTGGTTGGCGGCATGAAGGCCATCATCTGGACCGATGTGATTCAATTTTTTCTGTTTACGATTGGGCTGATTGGCTCGGTGATGGTCGTCGTCTGGAAGGACGGCGCAGGTCCACTGATCGACGAGGTCGTTGCAGCGGACAAGTTGAGGATGCTCGATTTTAGCCTCGACCCGACAGTACGGATTACAGTTTGGGCCTGCATCCTGGCGGGAATCGTCAGTGGCATCGCCAATTTGACCGATCAAGTGAGCATGCAACGCTACTTGTCGACCAACTCACTCCGAGAGGCACAAAAAGCGGTTTGGCTCAAGCCCGTGCTGGCCGTTCCTCTCGTCCTGTTGACGTTCGTCTTAGGGTTTTCGCTCTACGGACATTATCAACTGAATCCTGATCTGGCGGTGGGCATCGACAGTCCCGACCAAGCCTTTCCACATTTCATTTTGCACGAGATGAAGGGAGGACTGGCGGGTTTGATCATTGCAGCGATCTTTGCAGCCGCCATGTCCAGTATCGATTCGGGAGTGCACACCGTGAGCACCGTGTGTGTCGAGGACTATTACCGCCGCGTGATCAATCCTCAAGCATCCGACCATCGCTGCCTCGTACTGGCGCGGTACCTGATCGTCGTGTGGGCGGTCGTCATTGCGGCCGTGGCACTCGCCTTCGTAGGACGAGATACGATTACGGGAATGATGGTTTCTGTCGTTGCTCCATTTTTCGGTTGTGCCGTTGGCTTGTTCATGTTGGGGACTGGAACACGTCGAGTGACCGCAGCAGGTGCCTTTGCAGGGGCCTTGATCGGGTATGCACTCGTCCTGTGGGTGAAATTTGGTTTGGTAAAGACCGCAGGCGGATGGTCTGTAACGCCCTGGTTGCTGGAAAAAGAAGTTCTCGAATCCGCCGTGACTGTTTCGAAATTCTGGCTGGCTTTCGTCAGTTTTGCCGGCACGGTGGTGTCCGCCTACTGTATCAGTTTGTTCCGACCGACTCCGGATCCAGAAAAAATCCGAGGCTTGACCGTGTGGGACGGTGAACAGAGCTGAGCGAATTCTGGCTAACGCCCGTCACCGGTCCAGGTTGGGGGAGCTGAAGGCCGTTTCACAACGAGACTTGAAAATCCACAGAGCTACTGGCCGGCCAGCGGCCATTTCAGCATCCAACACGCTGGCTGTCGGCCAAGCGGGCTTATACCACGAGTGACGTTTTCAGCGCCGTGGTTTGCAGCACGCAAGGGAACTTGCCAGCAGTCCCAGAATCAACAGAACCAGCGAGTTGGGTTCAGGGACAAGATTCCCACCACTCGAATGGCTGCCGGGTGAAACGGAGCCGCCATCGTTGAGCAGATCGCCATCGATCGTACCGTCACCTGCGACAATACCGCCGGCCGCGTGCAGCAGTCCCGCCACGGTTCCTCCGTTGGTGGTGAGTTGGTTGTTGACTTCCAATGTACCAGGTCCCATTTTGTTTAATGTATTACCTGCCAAATCAAGCTCGTTGTTAAAGGTCAGCGTACCGCCACTGACGATGTTGATGTCGGTCGTACTATTGAGTGACACCGGAGCCTGGAATTCATGGTTGCCCAAGAATACATCCACTCCGGCTGTGGGAGCGGACGTTCCGCCATCCAGTGACACCCGGCCATGGCCCGCAATATTGTAGCTGTTGAGGTTTGCGAACGTGATTCTCTGAATGGTTAAGTCGGTGTCGGTTACGACGGTGCGTGGACTGGTAATGAAGCTTCCGAAAGTCGCTGTCTCGGTACTTGCGTCGGGGGTTCCATACGGAGTCCAGTGGCTACCAACGTGCCAGTCCCCCAAAGCGTCAACGCCCCACTCAAAATCTGTGGGAGCGGCACCACCTACGCTGCGGGAGAAGATGAGGTTGTCGAATCTGGCGTCCATGGCACAGCATCCTCGGCCAGCAAGCGTCCAGAACTGACCTTGGTTCGCTGCGTCAGTTTGATCGACCAAGCCGAAGGGGTCGCTTCCGGAGCCGAGCGAATTTCCGTTGTGGAATGTTTCGTACATAAATTCATCCGGATTGGCACTGACCCGCGTAGCGACGAGTTT
Source organism: Pirellulaceae bacterium (assembly GCA_022448645.1). The sequence goes on along the minus strand of JAKVBZ010000053.1, from coordinate 12,761 downwards.
CAGCGTGTGCCACTCGTCGGACGATAGATCCAGCCCACCGCCTGTCGATCCTGGCATACCGTTGTTACCGCCGCCCTGTACAGAAAAACGGTCGGCGGAGAAATCACCACCGTTATCGGAGTGGATATTCCAACGCGGCGAGTCAGGGCCATCGTGGTGAACATTTAGGTCCTGATTATTGTTGGTATCCGAATTCGTCCAAAAATACGACGCATGAGAGTTGTGACCGGCACCGCCAGTGAATTTAACGTCAAACTGGAGCGACAATGAGTCGCCAACATCTACCGTATTGTCTTGAGGCTTGTGGAAAATAAATGATTCCGCCGGGTATCCAACGCCTGAATTGGAGCCCGTAACCTCAATAGCCATCGTGCCAGCACCACTCGGTCCATTATCGTCCACGAACGTTGTGCCACTTTTCGATACGAATGCCGAAAGACCTCCAACCGTGTCATCAGCCGATTCGCCTTCAAAGTTGACGTTGAAAATGTCGACGGCGCGGGCGTTCAATGCGTTAGACACGAAAGCCAATGTCAAAACCAATGTCGTAAGTCTAGTTTTAAACATCAATGGTCCTCTGGAGTTCATTAAAAATATCGAAGCTGTGTGATTATCGATGGTGTTAATTTATTGGGTTTTGAAATTGGCGTCAAATCATTGTTGCCGGTATAGCAATCTTCGCCGCTAAAAATCACTAGGATTCGGAAGGCAGAATAAATGTCGTGTGTTTATGTTCCAATTGATCTTAACGCGATCTCGCATGGGTCTGCCCGCCTATCAAGCGATCCACAAAATCGCCTATTCCGTTTAACCAGCTGCCGTCTGAAAAGAAGACCTTCAGCCTTCTCGGGCAGTCCGTGAGCAGGATTGCTCATTCTTGTTGACCTTGGCGGGACCACCGATGCAATAAACCCCGAGTCGGTAAACGGTCCGACTCGGGGATAAAATCTCGATGGTGAATCTCCCTTCGAGTTCTTAGCGACGACGACCTACGGCAAACCATCCTACGAGGCCCAACAGTACCAGTAGTAGGCTGCTTGGTTCGGGAACGCTTTGCGAGAAGATGATATTATCGAACCTGGCGTTCATGGAGCAGCAACCTCGGCCAGCAAGCGCCCAAAGTGAGCCTTTGTTCACAGCACCCGACTGGTCAACCAACCCATTGGCGTCCGTACCGTTGGCATGGGCCGTGCCGTTGACGAAAGTCTCATAATTGAATTCGTTCTCATTAGCACTGACACGTGTGGCTACAATCTTAAGCGTATGCCAAACGTCTTCGGCTAGATCCAGCCCACCGCCTGTCGATCCTGGCATGCCGGAGTTTCCACCACCCTGGACAGAAAAACGGTCTGCCGAGAAATCACCACCGCTATCGGAGTGGATATTCCAGCGAGGTGAGTCAGGGCCATCGTGGTGAACGTTTAGCTCGTTGCCATTGTTGGTGTCCGAATTCGACCAAATATAAGACGCATGAGAGTTGTGACCGGCACCGCCAGTGAATTTAACGTCAAATTGTAGTGACAGCGTGTCACCAGGGGCGACGGTGTTATCCTGAGGCTTGTGAAGAATAAATGAGTCAGCCGGATATCCAACGCCTGAGTTAGAGCCCGTAACCTCAATAGCCATCGTGCCAGCACCACTCGGTCCATTGTCGGCGACGAATGACGTGCCAACAGCCGATACGAACGCCGAAACACCGCCGATGGTGTCATCAGCCGATGAATTCTCGAAGTCGACATTGAAAATGGCTGCTGCGTGAACATTCATGGTTCCAGCGACCAAAACCAAGGCACAACCGATTGTCAGTACTATCTTTTTCATTGTTTAGCTCCTGAGTTAAAAAATAAAAGTTCCTAAGTTGTCAAATTCACAAAAGTCAAAAAATCATTCATCCTGCCGACGAGTATCGTCGTCTACACCCTTGACACTTCGGGTGCCAGCTCGAAGTCGGTATGTAGTCCCCGCACGAGCAGTGCCTGTTGAGTTTAAATGGACCATCAACGGCAACTCGCACCGGTTGCTTTGGACTACCGGATCGTGCTGGATATCAATATTGTGATTTCGATTCATGGGGTCACCTCACTGCCGAATGCCTTGGCGCATACGTCCCCTCTTGGCTGACGTTGGACATGGGCCAATGTGCGTCCTGGAACGGTCCTCAGTCCAGGATTGCTGCACACCGTACGACATACTGCCTGATTCACGGGCTTGTCTCACTCAAAATCGTTTAGCGTTAAACCGCAGTGGTGGTTCGACCGTAAGGGTCAAACTTTTTCGCCTGTCAGACAGGAGAGGCGAAAAAGTAGGATCCGCGCTGGCAATACACCCAGCGCTACAAAGATCAAAACAAGGCTCTTGTTTGGATTGCTGAGGCCGGTGGGTGCAAAGAAATGCCCGATATGTGGGGCAAAATGCAAAGAATGAAGCTGTCGCAGTAGCTAATCCAAACGAAAGAAATAGGCAAAATCTACTGTAGCTCGTAGTGTAGTTACACCTAGGGAGACTGTCAAGTCACTGACCTGTTGAATTGAATACCGAAGTATTTTTTTCGTTTTCAAGGTAGGTTTGTCACCTGGCCCGTTCCGCTTGAGTCGGGCCGGGGTCCGCACTACCAAATCGTTAAAGCACTGCACATAGAAATTGTTTCCACGCAACCCGTTTCTCCTGTGGTGGATTGACCTTATAGCGAAACTTTGCGGACCGTCTCCGTCCAAGCATTTTGTCTGAGCGGAATCTGTTGCCCTCTGGTACGATAAAGAAACCGGTTAATTGCTTCTAATTCCACAATATGACACGGCTTAGGTCGTGATATCTGCCTGTGAACCACAACGATCGGACTCGTCAACGACAATCCCGAGTGGAATGGCTGGAACCCCGATTCGTGTTGGATAGCACGGTGGTGTTTAACGAGCTGATGTACCACCCGGCTGACAACAGCGGCATGCCGGAATGGCTCGAGCTGTACAATCAAATGTCATATGACATGGATCTGTCCGGTTGGTCGCTGCAGGGAGGGATCACGTTCGACTTTCCGAGCGGGACGTCGATTCCCAGCGGCGGTTTCTTAGTGGTTTCAGAGTCTCCGTCGCAGCTGCAATCGGCAACCGGGTTTGCGAACGCCCTGGGTCCGTACGATCTCTCTTTGAGCAACGCTGGTGAGCTCGTCGAGTTGCGTGATCCCAACCATCGAATCATGGATTCGATCGATTATGGAGATAGTGCACCTTGGCCGGTGGCACCGGATGGTTCAGGCACATCCCTGGCAAAGATTTCGGCCAACTTGGCATCCGTACCACCAGAAAACTGGTCGTCCAGTTTGGGAGTTGACGGGACGCCCGGGACGGGTAACGAAATGGACGTTGTCACCACGAACTTCGTGACACTTGATTCCGACTGGCGATACCATGACTTGGGACTCGATTTGGGAACTTCATGGAGGAATGCAGGTTTCAATGACACTGCCTGGAGCGTGGGGTCGGGGTTGTTTTTCGATGAAGACGATCCGTTGCCAGGTCCGAAGAACACGCCACTGAATCCTGCTCACAATACATACTATTTTCGAAATTCGTTTACCTTTCATGGCGACCCGGCGACCGCTGCGCTGGAATTGAGCCTGGTTGTGGATGACGGAGCTGTCGTGTACTTGAACGGTACTGAAATACACCGTGAAAACATGCCATTGGGAACGATTTCGTTTGACACTCATGCGTTGACCGAAGTTGACGATGCTTCACAAAATGCGCTCATTTCCATTCCGAGTAGCAGTTTGGTGATAGGAACGAATGTTTTGGCCGTAGAACTGCATCAGGTGGACTCGGCCGCCGTCGGTAAGGAAACGGTCGCGTACTATCGGTTTGAAAATGCCGGAATTTCAATCATGGATGACGTTTCCGGCCATTCGCATGGTTTTAGGCTTGGTGGAACTTCGTCTACCAGCGTGCCAGTAGCAACGGTTCCGCAAACGGGTGCAGCCAACACTCGCAGTGTCAACCTGGTCGGGGGACTTGCAAGGATTTCCGGCACGCCATTTTTGTTTCACCATCCAGCGGTGGGTGGAGCCGTTGGCGACGCGACGCTGGAATGGTACATGAACGTACCAGCTGACACGGGCCACTCAGCGATGTTTTGGTCAAGAACGGGTGGCGCGGACGCAGATCGCTTCAACCTGTTTTGGAATATCGGGTCCGGTGACGCTGCGCGCCAAATTGGTGGCGATTATCGAGCCCCCGATACGGGCGGACCCTATTCCATGGGCAATGCGTACAATCATACACCCCTGTCTCTGAACACGTGGCATCACATCGCCATTGTTCGGCACGACAATACTCCGTTTGACACGGGGGACGCAAACTTTACTTGGAATTGGTACGTCGACGGTGCGCTGGTGCCTCTGAGTAGCCGAACCACTACGGCCCCGCTTCCTAATATAGACAATGGCTGGTTGATTGCCGGTCGGTCGGACGCCAATAGCCTGAATGCGCGATTCGATGAAATTCGTCTCACCAATGGCGCTTTGTCTCCCGGTGAATTTTTAAATGCTGTGCCAGGCCAGGAAAGTGGTGATGATGAGGATGCCGTGTTTGGGGCGGTTCTCAACGTAAAGACTCCACCGTCTTCAGCAGGCCTGACCCTCAACGAACTGTCTGCTGTAACGGCGGCTCCGTTTCAGGTCGAGTTGATGAACCATGGAAACACTAGTTTCGACATGGCAGGATACGTGCTGGAGGAGTCGGAAGGCAGCGGCAGTTTCGTGTTGCCGTCTCAGACGTTGCAGCCGGGAGACTTTGTGTCTTTGACAGCAAGTCAAATCGGGTTCACACCAACGCCTGGTGCCAGATTGTTCTTGTACACACCGGATCGGCGAGAAGTTATCGACGCGATGACGGTAGACAGTTTGTCCCGCGGTCGATTTCCCGACGGAACAGGACCGTGGTATTTCCCGGACCAGGCGACGTTTGGCGCCAGCAATCTTTTTGATTTCCATGATGAGATTGTCATCAACGAGATCATGTACCATCCCTATGCCGAGTTAAATAATCCTGCAATCAGTCTTCCGGACGGGATTGGATCCGTCACATCTAGAGTGGTGGAGTCTGGAGCTGATGCTACGTATCTCGTGCCATCCGATGATACGTTGGGAGATAGTTGGCATTTACCCTTGTTCGACGACAGTTCGTGGGCCTCCGGTCCATCGGGTATCGGCTTTGAATCGGGTGCCGCTAGTGGAGTCGTCGCTTATGGTAACTTGACGGGGGCGTCTGGATCCTTTTCGGGAAGCCAGTCGTTTGGCCACGACTTCGTAGTTAATTCCACTATCAGCGTGACCCATCTAGGGGTTTTTGACAGTGGAGCCAATGGGCTGTCGCGCACGCTTACCGCCGAATTATGGAGCCGTCATGGAAATAGCGGTAACAAAATCGCCGACATGGTGTTCCTTCCTGGCGACACCGGTACGCTTGTCGACAGTAATCGTTTCAAGCCGTTGACCGTTCCCATCGAACTAGTTCCTGGAGATTATTCGATTGCGGCATATGGTTATGGTTCAGCGGAACCGGTGGGGCATGGAGGCTTCGGAGGACCTGGCGCAGCATTCAAGACGCTTGATGATGGAAATGGTGTCATTTCGTTCGTCGGATCGAGCCGCCTTGGATTCACGCCAGGATCGTTTCCGTCGTTAGTCGATTCAGGGTCCGTCAATTACTATAGCGCTGGCACATTTCAGTTTGATGCCGGATCGGTCATTTCACCGCTCGTCTCCACCGATGTTGAAGCGGACTTGGTAGGTGTCAACGGGTCCATCTACACTCGATTTGAGTTTATGGCTGCACCACCGGGGCCAGCTGAGCAAGCTACGTTGAGCCTTGGAATGAAATACGATGATGGTTTCGTCGCCTATCTGAACGGGACTGAAGTGGCGCGTCGTAATGCGCCCGCCGTTGTCGATTTCAACTCAACGGCCGCTGGCACAGGGCAAGCGATTTCCGATTTTGAAGTGATCGACATATCCGCTCATCTAGATCAATTGATGACCGGATTGAACGTCTTGGCCATCCATGGTTTGAACGTCAGTGCGGCCGATTCTGACTTCTTCATGCTTCCCAACTTGGATTTGACGACGACGCTGCAGGTTGGTGATTGGTTGGAGCTGTACAATCGAGGCGCCACGTCCGTGGACCTGTCCAATTGGCGGATTCAGGATGCAGTTGACTATACGTTCCCTCCTGGAACAACGCTGGATCCCGCAAGCTATTTAGTCGTTGCGCAGGACTCCGCCAGGTTACAAACCCATTTCCCCAATGCCACCATCCTGGGTGATTATTCTGGCCGTCTGAGCAATCGTGAAGAACGAATAACGCTGATTGACCAAAACGGAAATTTGGCCGACGAGGTCCACTACTATGAAAACAAACCTTGGCCCAAGTTCGCAGATGGCGGTGGTTCGAGTCTCGAGCTACAGGATCCCCGAGCAGATAACGCTCATGCCGGCGCTTGGGTGGCGAGCGATGAAGCGACTCGTACAACCTGGAAAACCTATCGCTATCGTGGGACTCCCAGCATTGGTAGTGGCACCTTCCATTTAGGGTTGCTCGACGAAGGCACTGTGCTGTTGGACGATATTCGCGTCGTTGCCGACCCGGACGGTGTCGCGACCGAGCTATTCAGCGGCGGGAACTTCGAGTCCGGACTGGGCAGTTGGTTGATTCAGGGGACCCATCGGGTCGAAGTGATCACCGACCCGGATGATGCAGGGAACCAAGTGTTGCAGCTGACTGCTTCGGCTCATATGACCGACAATCACAATCAACTGCGCAAATCCATTGCGTCAACGAGTTCATTCATCGAACATGAGATTTCGTTTCGGGCACGATGGGTGACCGGAACGAATCTGGTACACACTTTTGTCAGCGGTCACAGACTACCAGGAACAACGCGCATCGACCTGCCAGGGCCCAACGGAACTCCAGGATCCGTCAACTCGACGTTTGTCAACAATCTCGGACCGACGATGCACGACATGCATCATTCGCCAATCGTTCCATCCAGTTCTGATTCCGTGACGGTGACCGTCAGTACTGAAGATCCAGATGGAATAGCCTCGGTACGTCTTCAATGGAGTGTCAACGGTGGTTCGTACCAGACGACCACCATGACCTCGAATTCGGATGGCACCTATGCGGGGACAATTCCTCCACAAGCTTCCGGCAGTGTCCAATTTTACGTGGAAGCGACTGATGGATTGGGAGCTATGACGATGTTTCCAGCTGCAGGGCCGGATTCACGGGCGATGTTCATCGTCGAAGACAATCAGGCTCAATCAGGCAACCTTCACAACCTGCGGATCATCTTGACGGGATCAGACATTTCGACATTGCATTCATCTGCGAACGCGCTGAGCAATCAGCGGCAAGGGGCAACGGTGATTGTGAATGAGTCAGAGGTGTACTACGACGTCGACGTGCGTGTCAGTGGGGGTGCGTCGAGGGGGACGATTTCGGTCGGTTACAATATTCGATTTAACGCTGATCATCTGTTTCGTGGAGTCCACGACACGCTTACTGTGGATCGCAATAATCTGAACGAAACATTCACGCGTCAGTTGTATTTACGCACGACTGGGATTCCAGCGTTTTACAGCGACATGATCTTTTACGTCTGGCCAGGTGGCGATCGCACAGGTTTCGCCCAGATTCGTATGGCACGTTACGACGACGTGTATCTCGATTCGCAGTTTACAAACGGCTCTGACGGAATGCTATTCGAAAAAGAGATCGTGGCGATGGATATTCAAGATCGCGGAAGCGACAAAGAAGCCTATCGCTGGAGCTGGCTCATTAAGAACAATCGCTGGCGCGACGATTACGATCGTATGGTTGATCTGAACCAGGCATTCAGTTTGACTGGACAGGCATTGGATGATGCAACCAAGGAAGTGATGGATGTAGATCAATGGTTGCGTGTGTTTGCTTCTGCGCGTTTGTTTGGCAATCGTGATTTTTATAGTCAGCCATTGGTGCACGACCCCAATAATTCCGAACGGCACAATGTCTTTTTCTACGCGCGACCGTCGGACAATAAAGTCATTGCTTTGCCGTGGGATGTGGACGAAAGTTTTCAAGTACCGATCAACAGTACCATCACGGGCAACACCAATTTGGCTAAGGTCGTGCAGCTGCCGGGTAACCTGAGGCGGACTTATGGGCATCTGCACGATTTGATCGACACCACGTTCAATGCCTCCGTGATGACACCGATCGGAAGCCACCTGTCGTCGATCTTCACTACGGTGGACTATGCGTCTCCTCAGACGTACATCGAACAGAGGACAGCCTATGTACTGTCGCAATTGCCCGTCGCGATTCCCTTTGAGATCACCACCCATGGAGGCGAAAATTTCACGGTAGGAACATCAACGGTTACCTTGAGTGGCAATGCCTGGTATCGAGTGAAAGACATTTTTATCGCCGGTCAGGCGGAACCGTTGCAAATGGATTGGATTGACGATGACACCTGGCAAATCGACTTGGGTCTTTCTCATGGTGAGAATGCTTTTCATCTGGAGGGATATGACTATCAAGGTAACCTCATTGCCTCGGATAGTATCACCGTCCACACTACAGCGGGCGCGCCGAGTCAACAGGATTTGCGCATTACCGAATTGCACTACAATCCCCACGATAGTCTGCCTCAGTTTGGCGAACCGAACGTCGACAACGATGACTATGAATTTATCGAGTTGGTGAACGACGGTTCGCAGCCGATCGATTTGCAGGGAGTTAAATTAGTAGAAGTCGACGTTGGCGGAGAAATGCAAGGTGTTGTTTTTGAATTCGCTGCCCAAACGTTGAACGCCCAAGAACGAATGGTTGTTGTCCAAGACGTGGCGGCATTTTGGTCGCGGTTCGGGACGGAGCCACGCATTGCGCTGGGCGATGACGGTGCGGGGGGGGATAGCGGTGAATATGGCGGGAAATTAAGTAACGGCGGCGAACGAATCACGTTGCTCGACAATACCGGAACCACCATCCAGCAATTTGACTACGATGACGGTAACGGCTGGCCGGAACGTGCTGATGGGACCGGGAGCAGCTTGGAGGCTGTGAGTACATCCGGGAACTACCAAGATCCAACGAATTGGAACAGCAGTATTGATTTTGGCGGGTCACCAGCAAGCGTGGGCAGCGCTCCTGCAGCGGATGTTTTGGTAAACGAAGTCTTGGCGAATAGCACTCTGCCCGCCCAAGATACGATTGAGCTGATCAATACGACAGGTTCTACGGTAGATGTCTCAGGTTGGTTTTTAAGCGATTCCAATGATGACCTTTTTCAATACAGCTTTCCCGTAAATACAACGATTGCGGCCAATAGTTATTTGCTTCTCGACGAAGGCGATTTCAATCCGGGCGGAGGTGCAAACACAACAGATTTCGCGCTCAGCAGTTTCGGAGACGACGTGTGGCTGCTTTCGGTAGACGCGTTGGGGCGGCCTGATAAGTTTGAGGACCGCGTTGAATTTTCGGCGACCTTTGCCAATACGACGATGGGACGGTTTCCGAATGCCGATCCCGACAGTGATCTGGTGCCTTTGGTGGAGCCCAGCCTGGGATCCGAGAACAGGGTGCATCGTGTTTCTGAGTTGATTCTCAGTGAAGTGCACTACAATCCTCCGGGTCCCGATGCTGGTATGGAGTTTTTAGAACTGGTGAACGCCACCTCGGCCTCGGTTCAACTGGCCGACTGGCGCGTTAACCAAGCCGTCGACCAGATGCTACCAGCTGCAACGATCGCGCCAGGTGAAGCAGTGGTCCTGGTCGACTTCGATCCGCTGTTGAATACGGCTCAGGATACAGCGTTTCGGTCGGCATATGGTATCGATGGTTCGGTGAGGCTGTTTGGGCCCTGGCAGTTGGGCGATGTGTTAGATGACGGTGGAGAAAAAATCAATCTGGAGTTAAAGAATGACGTCCTGGAACCTGGTTCGAGTAGTTTTTCCTATTATCTGAGCGACCAGGTCGTCTACGATGATGTAGCGCCTTGGCCCGTCAGCTCTGACGCCGATGGTGACTCGCTCCACCGCCTGGCGCCCAGTGCCTACGGGAACATGGTTTCCAGTTGGGTGGCGTCAGGACCCACCCCGGGCACGTACCTTGCAGCCTCGGCGGGTGTGGCTCATTGGAATGGTGATTCTGTTACGGGAGGCACCGGAGACGGAACAAGTTGGACGGACGCGAATAACTGGTCGAATGCTGGCAGCGTTGACACGCAACCAGCCAATGCGGCACCATTTGATGAAATCTACTTTCTGTCGGCACCCAGTGTTGGCACGATTGAATTAGGAGGGAATCGCACCGTTCATTCGCTGACGTTCGAGGACAGCTATGTGTTGTCGGGCAACACATTGACCCTCACGGGGAATACGGTGTCGGTCGTGCATGACATCACCGCCCGCGTCGACTCGCATCTTGCCGGTAGCGATTTCGCCAAGAACGGGATGGGCACCTTGGCAGTAGGTGGTAGCTCGCCGGACTGGACAATCTATGAAGGCACCTTCGTGCTCACAGCTGGTGGCACCACCCAAGACGTCAGCGTTTCGGCCGGGGCGACGGCTCAACTAAATGGTGTGGTGCAAGGTAACCTCATCAATGACGGCCTGGTGAGCGTCGGGGTTGGTAGCGTATCCGCTGTCCATCATCAGCAAAGTGCATTCGCGGAGTCCGGACCGATTTTCGATCCCAGGGAATTTCCAGCAGACGTTTTGGCTCGATTCGGAAGCGACGTTTTGACTAGCGTGGATGAGGTGATGGCGACGAAAGATGTGGGAACTTCAGAAACGGAGGTTCTGGGGAATTATCAGGCACAACGCGCCGTGGTTACGGATGCTTTCTTCAGCAACTATTCGGCGAGCCGGCAGAAAAAACGTATCCTCTGGTTCGAATCATAGACGTAAAGATGTACGTCGGATTCAGCAAATGCGCGATGCCGCCAGAATAAGTTGTATCCGTTATTTTACTCTTCTTTGAAGAGGGCCGAGCGAAGCGAGGAGAGGGCTTGATCGGAACTGTTTTGTCGGACGGGTCTCGAACAACGCATCTTCCGCTGTCGCGTCTGCGCCCTACAGGGGTAGGGAGATGGGACCCGCGTGGAAAACAATTCTCTTACCACACGTTTGTGAGAGATCCGCTACGTGGAGAGTATTTACACGGCAACACGACAAGGGGATTGACGGTGTTGGTTTTGTGGACGACAAAAGGTGCACCGGATTAAACGATGTTCCGTGTTCAATCACAGGCTTAGAACTAGCCAGGTCCTTGGTGCTAGTTATAAAAAATGAATGCCGAGCAGGGGTCACCGTAAAAAGTAAACGACCGTGTCGTTGTTTTCTTGTCACCAACCTGCAATCTTTTTCTCAATTTCCACCGACATGAAACTTCAATCCAAGAGAATCCAAGGCGATAACGATGGGCCACATTTACTGATTACGGGAGGAGTCCACGGTGATGAATTCGAACCGATGGTCGCCATACGGCGACTCATGAAGACGGTGTCGGCGTCACAGCTTCGTGGCACGGTGACGCTGGTGCCGGTAGTGAACGAAGCAGCGTTCATGCACGGCCAAAGAACCGCCGAAGATGGACTTGACCTGGCTCGCATCTGTCCAGGAGACCCCAACGGTTCCGTGACAGAACAAGTAGGACATGCTCTGAGCGAGTTGATTCGCACGTCAGATTATTACATCGATTTGCATACCGGTGGCAATATTATGGATGTGTTTCCACTTTCTGGTTATTCCCTGGTTGCCAATCAGGAGACACTGGATGTGCAGAGACGTATGGCGAAAGCGTTCAATTTGCCGTTTGTCTGGGGCACGAACGGAACTTTGGACGGGCGGTCACTCTCGGTCGCCCGAGATGCGAACGTGCCGGCCATCTACGCTGAATATCTTGGTTCCGGGTTGTGTCATCCAGAGGGTGTTCAAGACTATTTTGACGGTTGCCTCAACGTGATGCGCGAACTCGACATGATGGACCATGAACAGCCAGCCTCGCGAGTCCAGTATGTGGTTGAGGATAATCGTCCCAATGCGGGTTATCTACAGATTCGTAATCCGGCACCCATCAACGGGTTATTCGAGCCTCAGGTAGAACTTGGTGGTTCTGTCGAAGCAGGCCAGCCGTTGGGTACGGTTTCTGACGTATTGGGTGATCAGGTGATGACCGTACCGTCAGACGCTACTGGGCTGGTCGTCTGCTTGCGTAGCTTTTCACGTGTGTTGCAAGACGACGCCTTGGCGGTCGTCGTGGATACGGGCGACTGAGGGTTTTCGAATTCTCTGCAGAGCATATTCTGAAGCAGCTGAACGGACGTTACATGAGGATTGTTTCGTTTGGATGCCCCGATGCATCAGTGTTGAAGTTGTGCCAAATTCACATATTGCCCTTGGGCAGATGATACTTCGGAGCTCCTTGCCCTTGGGCAGATGATACTTCGGAGCTCCGGGTACCGTTGGGTCGTTTGGGCTATGCCAGCATACGCCTGTGGCCTATCGTCGCGCACCACAGGATCGACATGGGGCAACGTGAAAGTGTGGCCGTTTGTTTTCGCAGTCATTGTGGGATGTCACCAGGCTTTTGTCTCGCATGATATAAGCATGGCCCTCTTCCTGCTACAATCTGCGTTATGACTGACACCACCTTGTTAACGCTGGACCTGGATAAGTTGACTGGTCCGATTTCCCCTTTGCTTTTTGGCCACAATCTGGAACA
>JAKVBZ010000052.1 GCA_022448645.1 Pirellulaceae bacterium | reverse complement strand
CTTGGGATTGCTTGTTTCGGCCAAACCATGGCGTAAACAATCGAGGTGGATTTTGTTTCTTCTCGGAGTTCCTGCGGACGAAGCGGTTAATCACACCCTGTCGATCGGTGCTGGTACTGGAAGACGAAGTAGCACTGTCGTCAGTCTGTCCCCAAATGGCCGGTGCCAGTTGAGTCATCACGCCGATGGTTGGGTTCGCGGTCGCAATCGTGGCTGAGAGAACCAGCGAACTTGCAAGCAAACTTGCGGTAGCGTACTGCGCGATGAACGTAGAAAAACCATGTGATCCGGAAACGACCATCCGCTTGTGGCATCCCGTGCCGTCAGCGAGCGTACTATCCCTGTGCGCCATGACGTCATTCTTCTTTGTAGTGGTTTTGATGAGGACCGCCGATTGGTTTGCGAATTGCAGGTTCGCGACTCCGACGTCGCGCGGTGAGGTCCATGTGTGTACGATAAGCCGAAGAAGGGAGCGGCATAAATAGTGTTGGAGTGAGAACCGGTCAAGATCAATTCTCAAAGCCGAATAGAATTACGGCAGTTGTTTTGCCAGCAAGGCAGGCACTATCAGCGGTCAGACGTTCGTAGTTAGATTAGCCAGGTCGGCGGCGTCGAGTTTTGTTGTTTTTTCCTCTGCCAGTATTGCTAGTACCAGCTCCTTGACGTCGACCAGGTCGCCCTTCGTTGAAATCTTCTATCCCGCCACCTGGACCACCTAGGCCCATTCCTCGGTTTTGCATGTTGTCAAGCGCTTCGGTGACGTCCATATCGTAGGCGCTAAAGAGTTGGAAGTCATCAACTTCGGTGTGAAGGGACATATGCCCATGGGCATCCATGACCAACATCTCGGAGGTTTCTAGTAAATCAGATTCTCGACCGGGTAGTTCCCGACCCCCGTTTGTGTCGAGGACAAACCTATCCGTGCGTAGATGGACTTCGTCCTTGCGTTTATTGATGCTCGAAGCAGCCGGGTTAATTGCCAGGAAATCTTTACCCTTCATGTTCACTGCAGAGCCACGAGTAACTGTGTCTTCATGATAGACTTCCAACTGCTTATTTGCGTCCCACATGACGCCTATGGTGTTGATGCGAGCTGCACTCTTGGGGTAGGTGCGATCACGAATCTTGATCAGTCGCAACGGTTCAGGTTTGCCAGCAAAAACATTGCGACCGTTGGGTACAGTGACGGGTGGACTGACGGAGCTCCATTCGGTCGTCCGATAGTGTTTTTTTGCCGGTGACTCGTTTTCGAGCTTTCGAATACGTTCAATGACATCCATGTCGAGTGTTTTCAACGGCGGAGCAACTCCTCCTTTTCGAGGATCCGGATTGTTGGCGTCTTCAACTAACAGTCGAACGGAATACTGGTAAGTTTTTCCAGGAGTGACCTTAAAATCGAATATGCGAAAAAGCACGTGTTCGGCCATTTCCGTAGCGTTCCCGCGACCCATCATGCCAAACTCGCCGCCCAATCCCCCCATGCCTCCGGGGCCCGCACGATTAATGAAACCACCCGTCCGTCCTCTGCCAGCTGTTGGTGCGTCGTCCGTGATGTCGTTAGGGTCGAGTTCTTCTTCCATCATACGTCCCATCCCCATGCGCCCAAGATCGAGTTGTTCCGCTGGCACTTTAGAATGCAGGGCAAAAGGCGAGATGTCGCACAGCAACAACGGAGGCAATGGCCAGTGTAATCCGGGCCAGGACCTGCCCCATTGGCTACGACCACCGGCACCGACTTCCATACCGCCACCACCACCGCCTCTGGGTCCGTTTTTCGCATAAAGGTATTGGCGGTCGGCAATTTCCGGTGTCGTGCTCTGCCAAGTATTGGCGATGGTGACGGCCTTCAATGTGTGAAAGTACTCTTCGCCTTTCCATTTGCCGGGCTTGCCATCCGGACCAATTTCGCGTCTCCGTATGTAATGGTACGCATATCGGGGGAAATCGCGTTGAACGACATAGCCATCGGCATCTTTGAAACACCGCTTGTATTCGTTCATTTGGCGACGTAGAGGGACGATGCCCAAGATGGAAACGAACGGACGAGCTTCAGCTTTATCAGAGTTTCCGCTCATGCCCATGCCCATTCCCGTCGTGCGCGTGCCTCCCATGGCGCCACGTTTCTTTTGTCCACTACCGGTGAATTTTTCGCGGACATTCGTGGGTAAAGCCATCAGATGGACTACATCTTCGTCGTAGTCCGCTCCTTTGGTGCGCGTCATGGTGGTGGGACGCTCACGACCTGTCTGGCGTACTCGCAAGGCGACGGGTTCAAAGCCACCAGTCACTTCGAGTTCTTCAACGGTGTAAAGTTGAGGGTCGCTACGTGTGGTACGGGGTTTGGTAGTAAGGTCTTTGAAAGGACCAATGACATAGTGGGCGACTTGAATGTTTTCTTTGATTTTTGTGGCGCGTTCCTGAAAGTCGATGGTTTGAACACGGTCGGAGGCCACGGCATCCCAGGACGTACTTTGGATGTTGGTTTGGGCTTTTTGTGTCAGGTTTCTAATGTTGTCAGGGGTATCATCAGTGACTTCTTGTAGATATCCGCAGAAGACGAGATATCCACAGACAAGCACGATGAACGCGAGCCCCATTTTCTCGCAATGCGCTGCGAAGAAGTGCTTAACAGAATCGCCACTCAAAGAGACTTTGACTTTCATGATTTTCCACCATTGACGACCGTTACCGTCTTCCAGATTGGCCCCTGTTCATCATTCCCGAATTGCCACCACCCATCATTCCCGAATTACCACCACCCATCATTCCCGAATTGCCGCCGTCCGCTTTCAGCAGCTTTTCATCGACTGGATTAAAGATGTAGATGATGCCGTAAAGCTCGACAATCCGATCGTACGTTTCGGTGTTGCCGCTGTTTTTGCTTCCCGATGTGCCACTTAAAGAGGAAAAACTTGTTCCACCTCCCATGCCACCTCCCATGCCTCCTCCCATGCCTCCTCCCATGTCTCCAAATCCCGAAAATGATCTGGAACCACCTCCTCGCGAAGTGTCGGGATCAAAACGCAATTGACGAGCTTCCACGACAAGCGAAGAGTTTGCGCAGGCGACTAGCAGATCGTGTAATTTGTTTTGATCGACAGCTAGCCGCATTCTAACGGGCATTCGTTTGGCAACTGCCAGAGCCAGACTGGAGGCGTTCTTACCAGTGGCAACGCTTCGCAGGTTATCCGCAGTCATCGGCTCAAACTTTTCGTCGACGTATCGTTCTTCGGCCGGATCGAGGATCACACTGTCTCCGCCCATCCCTCTCATGCCCAATTCGCCCATGCCACCACCTGGAACGCCCATGCCACCACCTGGACCGCCCATGCCACCACCTGGACCGCCCATGCCAGCGCCTCCGCCGGCCCCCATATTTTGATCCTTTTTTCCGGCGGCTTGGATAAGTGTGACCTGTCCGAGCAGTATGGTTGCTTCTCTACCCCATTCGAGCGACATGATTTGTTTGACGGTTGCACTGCTATTGGTCGTTGCGTCTCGATTGGCATCAGCGATGATGCGTAAGAGAGCTTGCAGTACCCAGAGGTCTTCTTGGGCGTAGAGAACCTGAAGTGTTGTTGGGATAGGCGGCTCTTGCTTGGACCAATCGAACCGCTGATCCTCGATATGACGCTGGTTGTCGGTGGCCCAATAAACGAGGCGCGAGTCGGTTCGTTGGGCTCCGCTGCCTGGCCGCATGCCCGTTGCCATACCCATCATTCCCAGTTCATTGCCCAATCCCATGGATGATGCGCCTCCCATGGGACGTAGTCCTGAATCGGAGCCTTCGTCACTCGACCATACGGACCCGACAATTTTAGCCAGTTTTGGCAATTCGGCTTTGATGTAGTCGCGGTACTCTTCACGACGTTCCTGGTGTAGCTGTTCGTCGTCTTTTGGCGAAATTTCTTCGGGGCGCGGCAGCTTTTTAATGTCGCGGTGAAATCGTTTTGTGAGCTCTTCGGGCCAAACGAGCAAGTCTTCGTACTGTACCCATTTCGTTTCCCAGGCGGCTTTGACGCTTTCGCGGCGTTTCTCAATTTCATCGTCCATCGCCGCGAGAACAGTGTCGTTGACGTGATTTATTTCGTTAGCAATATTCTGGACATTTTGTTTTTCCGTTTTGATTTTTTTATGAGCCGACTCATAGGCTTGCGTTAATTTGGTTGTTGAGAGATACCAAGTGACGACGGCGAATATGGCTATTAGACCGCTTAGCACCCAGAAGTGATTTTGCTTCAGCCATCGCAGAGCTGCATATACTTTGTCCATGACTATCGCCTTTCTGGTGAACCGCCACTGCGCGCGACTCCGGATTCGTTACCTGTGCCCGCCAGACCGTTTGCTTCCGCTTTCTCCTCTTCCTTTTCTTTTTCCAACCGTTCTTCTTGTCGTTTGGACACTGGGGTTTCCTGCCAACAAAATTGAACGGTGAACATACAACCTTTCACTGGTATTGTTTCGGGAGGGAAGTTTTCCAGTTCAGCGGTAATGTCTTCTTCGGTTTCCATCCGCAGTTGACGTATCTTTTCAGCAATCTCTTGCGTAAATGCGGGATTGGGCATTTCGACTTTTTGAATCGGAGGAGAATTCACCAGTACGGGGAAACGGATCCCCAGCTCTTCCATGGTCACTTCAACGACTTTACCTTCAGGACCATCTGGAAGTTCGATGGTGCCATCCATGAGTGACCGGATCAATGTGTTCCGGACGTAAGCTTGTCCGGCGTTCCCGCTTTCGCTGTTGTAGAAGTGATGCCCTGTTAGTTCATACACCCAACCGGCACCTTGAGGACCTGATTTGCCTGCCGTTCCTTGAGCACCCGACGTGGAGCCAGTCATGCCGCCAGCAGGTGCGCCGGAAGGGGCTTGATTAGGGGGCGTCGCGGGTGTGGGTTGCGTCGCGTTAGGTTGGGTTGCGGTTGGCTGACCACTCGCTTGGTTGGGATCGCCGGCAGTCGCTAAATTGGGGTCACCGTCAGCAGGGTCGTCGACCTCAACGTCTTCGCCTTTTCTACCAGCTTCGTAACGCTTCTCTAATTCGGTATTCCACCACATAGAAAGGTTTTCGAAGTATTGAGATTCGACAGAGCGAATAAAAAGGTTGCGCCGTTTGTCGAACGGTTTCAGGAAATATTCCTCCGTGTTCGCGTCGGGATCTTGCGGAAGGGCCGTGTAGACCGCCCTCACAAGCTCGGGCATGAGTCGGCGACCCTCATCGTCCACCACGATGGCGTCACCGATGGTTTTCAAAGTTTCGTATTGTGCGATCTTTTGCTGATCCGTTTGTTGTAGGCTTTGACTGCGCTGCTGTACTGTTTTGGCTTGATTCAAGACCTGTGCGAAAAGGCTATCCCGGACTTTCGACCAAGCGTTCCAAGCGAAAAAGTAATTGCACATCAGTCCCAATAAGAGCACAGCAACGGCAGACACAACCCACGGTTTTTTCTGCCGGATCATCCGACGGCGAACGATTTCTCGTGGAATCAAATTGGTGTGTATGGTGGACTGATTCAGACCTTGAACACACAAGCCGTAGCAGACGGGGAACGTTAGAATGTTGTCGTCGAACGTCGGAGTCGAAACCACGTCTTCTCCAGAAAGACGATTTAACCTGTCAATCGGATGAAGAGAAATTCCCAAACTCTTTTCGATATATTGTGCTAATCCGGGCAGCTTGAACGCATTTCCTAGTACCATTAATTGCGAGATTTTGGCATTGCGATCCAAACTCTGGAAAAAACCAATCGAGCGTTGCAGTTCGGTTACCAATTCCTTGAATACCGGCCGCATCGCTTGAAAGACCGCTTTTGAGTCTTGTGCCTCCTGCGCGTTGCGTTTTAAGTGCTCTGCCTTGGCAAACGTCAGCTTGAGTTCTTTCGTGAGTTGTTTTGTAAAGTGATTACCGCCCAAGGGAATACTGCGCTGCCAGACCCGGTAGCCATTTGTGATGACGAGATCGGTAGCGTCTGTACCGACCGAAACAATTGCCATCGACTGAGGAGGTGAGTCGGGATCGTACTCTTCCGGAGCTGGTAAATCCAATATCTGGTCGAAGACTGCGAAGTTAAACAATGCCAGCGGTGCAAGCTGAATCACATCCAGTTCGATTCCTGCTTCTTCGAGAGGCTGGATGGCGCGAAACAACTGATCACGCTTCATGGCAAACAAGCCGACTTCCGTTTCCAGCGCGAAGCCTTCTTCTTCACTTCCGCCAGGCATCTTCTGATAGTCCCAAACGACTTCTTCTAATGGAAAGGGAATCTGCTGCTTGGCCTCGTAGCTGACGATGGCTGCTAGTTTTTTCGATTCGACCGGCGGCAATTTGATGAATCGGGCCAGACCATTTTGTCCGGAAACTGAAACGGCTACACGGTCCCCCCGAATTTCGTTGCGGGACAAGAACAGCTCTAACGCTTCACTGATTAGAGTGGCTGGATCCGCGTCGGCTTGACTGAGAATCTGTGGATACTCGATGTGGTCGAAAGCCAGCGCCGACAGTCCTTCATCACCATCGCCGTTGGTGCAACGAAGCGCTTTCAAAGAGCTTTGACCGATTTCAATGCCCCACACAGCACTACTCTTGGCCATTTCGACCTGATCCCTTCTGCCTGTTCCGCGGGCTGATTGATGTGCACAACTTGTGACACAGCCCTGTTTGTTGACTGGGTGCCACCGATCGGAAGCACATAGACGTAGGCCTCTGTAACCCTATTATTATTCTATCGCTTTTGCCAGGCAACTGTCAATTAATCCTTCTCTTAATACAAAGTGTTTAAGGCTGATTTTGTCGATTTCAACACGTCTCGCTCAGACGCTGAAATGGTAAACTTAAAGCTTCACCGTGGGTCCCTCGACGTGTCTACCGTCAGCAGCTATTGTGGTCCTCGTGGTGGCAAGAAAGATGACAACAAGTCTCGACACGGTAGGGTGACAACGATAATACCGATTATCTGGTCGGCCGACCTTTTGCATGTCACGGTGACATGTCACGGATGCATGTCTTATGCCAACCAAAGAAAAAGACACTCCGAAGATTAGAATTTGTCTCGCCGTTGGTTGAGGAAAAACGATAGCTCCATGAGTTTTTCACAGCTGCTCATGTACTGGCCTGGTTCGGATCTGAACAGCTTGCCTCCTGGACTTCACGCAAGCGAGGCCGATTCGATGTTGGCTTGTTGGTCAGCACTTTGGCATCCTCGCTTGCTGAGTGCCACACGTCAGCTTCCTAGGCGGTGGACCGCAACCAAATCGCCGCCACTTACCGACGATACGCTGCTGGCCATTCCGGCACCAAGCGAAGCGAACGCGGAATCTGATTTGCACCAGTTCGGTGTGAACGATGCAGTTCGAAGAGTTCAAGGATTTTCTTCAAGGGCGACATGGGAACATGCGTTCTTAGATTGTTTGGAGGATGATTGGCGGGACTGGCATGACGAGGCTGCGGCCGATTTCTTGGCGCTAGGTTATTGTTTCTTGCAAGTTGAACTACTAACACAGAAGTTACAGTATTCGAGTACCTTGGACAGAGGTTTTTTTCAGCAGCAAGCGGTCGCAGCCGCCGATGCACTGTTGGCTGGGAATCATACTGAGGTCCGAGAACGATTGGTGAAGTGTTTCGACGCACTGGCCCAAGCGAGAGATCATTATTATCCAGTCGAAGCGTACGTCGTTGATTTGCTGTTGGTGGCGCCTAGCACGATGGGCAGCGAGCTGATTCGTGAGTTGGAATCGAGTTCGCCTAAGAGTCTTCTCATTTCGGCTTCGACTGTAGAACAGATGTCGGAGCATTCTCCAGAGGCGCTGACGGCACTACGACGGTCGTTGGAATCAGGGACAGTTACATTGGTGGGAGGTGAATATGAAGAGAATCCGCTGCCACATTGTTCTATGGAAGCGATTTTGCAAAACCTGCAACGGGGCTTGGCCACTTATCAAAGGCTGTTGGGACAACGGCCGAACGTGTTCGGACGTAGGCAGTTCGGTCTGACCACGCGTCTCCCACAGATGCTCGAAAAACTTGGATTCACTGGTGTCCTCCATGCCACGTTGGACGACGGACAATTTCCTCGTGCAGATGAATCCAAGTTCTACTGGGAAGGCATCGACGGGAGCACGATCGAGGCTTTCGGGCGTATTCCAGTCGATGCGTCAAGTCCCGAAACGTTTTTGTACTACGCCGATCGATTAGGCGACGCGATGAATTTGGATCATTTGGCTTCCGTATGCCTTGCCCATTGGCCGGGTCAGGCGGCTGACTACTGTGATGATCTGCGCCGGATCTCGCAGTATGTTCCCGTTCTGGGGAAATTTGTGACGTTGGACGAATATTTGCAAGATACCGACTATGCAGCACACGGAGGCCGCTTTTCTACAGACCAATATCGTTCTCCTTATTTGCGGCAATCAGTTGATGCCGGAGAGGCGGTCGTCGGACCGATCACGGGATGGGTAGAGCGATATCAGCGCGATGTTCAAAAAGAAAGTGAAGTCATCACACAAAGCCTGCTTGCGCTGTTGCCCTCTGCATCGGGAGAGCAGTCAAAGCCGCCACATCAGGTGAGCAGCGGTCCGGACGACACAGACGAAGTACAAGGTGCCTCAGGCGAAAAAAAACATTCAGCCGCTCATGCTGTTGCGGAGGCTTTAACTGAAAACACAGCGGATCCTGCCAAGGGCGTGTTCTTATGGAATCCGTTTGCGTTTTCTCGACGCGAACGAGTGAAAACAGATGGACAGATGTTGTCCACGAATGATCCTTGTGTCTACTCTGCTACCAATGAAGGCAAAAGGCAGGAAGCCGTTGTCGACGTTCCCGCTGTGGGATTTGTCTGGTCGCCATACACGGAAACAGTTTCTTCCAGTTCGCAACGATCGCGGCCTTTGGCCGAAGGTGATGTGCTTCGTAACGAACATATGGAGGTTCTCATTGACCCGGAGAAGGGGACTTTGAAAGCCATTTATGACTTTGTCCATCGTGGCAACCGATTGTCGCAGCAACTCGCAGTGAGGCAAGTTGGTGGCCAACAAAAACCGTATACTGCCATGGTGGCCGATCGGGTTGCCATCACGTGTGCATCGGCGGTGCTTGGTGAAATTACCTGTGACGGACGATTGGTTGACCACCATGGCGTTACTCAGGCACGGTTCCGGCAAGTTTATCGCTTGGCCCGTGGTAGCCGTGTTTTGAGTGTGGACTTGACGGTTCAAGACGTGTGCCAATTGGGTGACGATCCGTGGCAGTCGTATTTGGGGATGAGGTTTGCCTGGAGCCAAGAAGCGGCTTTATTGTATCGGGATCTGGCGTGGTCACGTCAGTCTACGGACGCAGACCGTTTTCAAGCTTCTTCGTACGTAGAGATTGATACGGCAGATGGGCCAATTACCATTCTGACGGGGGGCTTGCCATTTCATTGTCGTTCCGGTTCCCGGCATCTGGATACTTTGGCGGTGGTAAAGGGTGAGCAGTGTCGTCAATTCCGTTTTGGTATAGGAGTCGACCTGACTCATGCGTTGCCTCATGCGATTGGATTTGTGGCGCCGTTAACTTCTGTTCCAGATGTCTGTGGACCACCACGTTCAGCGGGAAGTGGTTGGTTTGTGCACGCCGATGTGAAAAACGTTCAGTTAACCTACCTGAAACCTCTTTGGGAAAACGATCGACTTTGTGGATTTTGTACACGCGTGTTGGAAACAGAAGGACGACAAGCTTCGTGTCGATTAAGTTTCTTTCGCACTATAGCTCAGGCAGAAAAGACCAACTTTGAGGGACAGCAGATGGTTGACTGTGCTGTCGAGGATGGTGCCGTTCGTTTGGAGATGTCTGCTCATGAGTTTGCTCAGGTGGTTGCTAGGTGGTAGACCGCCTTCGGGGTGGAATGGATGCAGGATGTGAGATGGTGGACTCCTAGAAGCCGTGGTCTCTGAATTCAGAATAATAAACGGCGGTGGTGGAACCAAATCTTGCTATTTGGATCCATAGGCTTCATTAGCGCTGTCGCCACAAGTCATCATTGTCGATTCCCAGCTTTTGCTGCGTTGACTCAATCTGTTCCAGGAAACGACGAGCATCTGTTGGATATCCTGCGGTTGGCTTCAGGTCAGGTACCTGTGCTTTCCAAAAATGATTGAAAGCCATCATGGCCGTTTCTCGTAGGTATTTGGCAGTGATCGAGGCCAATGCTGTGGCAAGATTGGATTCGCCTCGAGCTTGGAAGGAAATTTCCACCCGTTGGTTGGTTGGTCCCCACCGGTAAATGCTTGCGGCCGAAGACTCGCCATGAACCTCGACAAGGTACTCGGGAAAAACCTGCTGTAGCATCGCACCGTAGCGATTTCGGCCTCCGTGTTTATCACAGAAAACATAGAGTGATTCTGATGAATCGCTCCAACCCGATTGGGCCATTAAGGTTTTGATGAGTTCTAATGTTGTTAACGATAAGAGTGTAGATTTCTTACCCAATTTGAAGACAAGTCTGTTGAACTGCTTGGGAAAGACGACGCTTGAGGAAATTGCTGCCAATTGCACGCCTCCATGGCAACACGTTCGTTGGAAAGAATCGTGCAGGTTACTGATTTCATCCGATTCGCAATCCACAGGCACGTCAATGTCGAAATGGCGATACCACGGAATGGAATGTCGCACTGTTTTCGACTCACTAGATAAATCGCACCATAACTGCTGCCAGCGCCGCGGTTGCTTACCGGTTGCCTGCAAAGAAGGGAAAAGAGCCCTTTCGAGGCGATGGAGTCCTTTTCTGGGTTGATAGAGTTTCTTCGAGTCGGCAACAACGAATTGAGATGTGGTGGTACGGGACCCTGGAGATTTTGTGACTGTTGCTAACAGGCGACGGTAGAGATCAAGATCCTGGTTGTCATCTTGAATATGCCAGGCAGTTCCCCCGATCACCAAAGGACCGAGATTCGGTCCATAGCCGGCTTCGTCGGTTCCGATTACAAAGGCCATGGGAGGAGAATGGTTGGGAGCATGAAATGGAATCAAAAACGCCGTGCCTTAGCCCGGATTGTTTATGGATGTGTTGGCCGAGGCGAGCAAATGTATCTATTTCTGAATTTCAGTTGCTTGTCACAGTGCCGAATTCCAATGTGATTTCGTTGGTTGAAATCGAAAGTTTTGTCCTGTTTAATCAAGTCCCTTTCGTGACCTCGATCGGCCTCTACGAAATCCTTGCCCCGTTGGTATTAGGATCGCTGCGGCGCATAGGGGGCGGGGTCTGTTTGTTGGTTTTCCGCGAAACCTCTCAATCGCAACAGGCAGGCGTCACAGCGTCCACAGGCGACGCCTTCGGAGAGCGGGTCATAGCAGCTGCGCGTGACGCTGTAATCGATTCCAAGTTCCAAACCGACCCGAATGATATCGGCTTTCGTCCACTCAATGAGCGGGGCATGGATGGTTACCTTTTCGCCTTGCACGGCTCGTTTGGTAGCCAGATTGGCCATGGTTTGAAAAGCATCTACGAACTCGGGACGGCAGTCTGGGTACCCGCTGTAGTCGAGCGAGTTGACGCCGATGAAGATGTCGTCTGCTCCCAGGACTTCGGCCCACGCCAAGGCGAGGGCCAAAAAAACCGTGTTGCGAGCCGGAACGTAAGTTATGGGAATCTCATTTCCGATGTCTTCGACTGAATTGCCTTTCGGAACATCTATGGAATCAGTCAGCGCCGAACCGCCGAATTCGCTGAGGTCGATGTCGACGACGATATGTTGTGTTACACCCATTGCGCAAGCAATCGTTCGCGCGGCATTGATCTCCTGGTCATGGCGCTGGCCGTAGCGAAATGTGAGGCAACAGACGTCGAACCCGTCTCGCTGGGCAAGGGCTAACGTTGTTGTTGAATCCAAACCACCACTGAGCAACACCACGGATTTGCGTTGAGAAGAGGTCATTGTGCAGTTCGGAGATCCATTATTGATATCGTGGAAGTGAAGTATCGATGGTACACGCCCATGCATCGATTCCTCCGACCATGTTCTGAGCCTTGTGGAAACCGTGGTGGCGCAGCCACTCTGTTACCTGCATACTGCGTCCGCCAAGGTGGCAGTAGACGACAATTCGCTGATCCCGAAATGGTTCCACTTCGTGGATGCGTTGTGGCAATTCTTGCATCGGGACCAAAGTAGCTCCTTCCAGGTGAACGGCTTGGAATTCATCTGGATTGCGACAGTCGAGCAGCAAGAAGGAAGCACGTTCGTCCTGAAGTTGCTTGACTTCCTGGCATCCGATAGTGATTGGATAGTCCGCATGGACTCCTGTGGGGTCGTCAGGCATCTGAGCTCCTCAAAACCAGCATCATGGAAGATTTAGGAATAGCGAGACGGAAGCTTGCTTCCTGTTCTATCTAACTCATCATAGCCTTCCTGTGTGACTTCGGCCATCGGCCCTGGCCTGAACCGCGATCTCGATAAGGTGTCCGAAGAGGTGAAAGCGTTGTGTACTGTGGTGATACGTGTATGTTAAGCTTGCCGATTGGACATGATCGCGATTCTGTCGGTCATGTGTGGTTGCATCTACCCAGACTCATTCTGTTGCGGAGAATGGATCGCAATGAAACCGATTCAAGCGAAGGCAGCTCGAGATTTTGCGGTCCACGTGGTGCAGCGTCTACGTGTTGCCGGGTTCGAATCTGTTTGGGCGGGTGGATGTGTACGTGACCAACTTTTGGGACGTGTGCCGAAAGACTACGATGTTGCCACCAGTGCCACACCCGAGGAAGTGCGTCAAGTATTTGGGAAACGCAAAACACTGCCGATCGGTGCATCGTTCGGCGTCATCACTGTATTGGGTCCTAAGAATGCCGGACAAATTGAAGTGGCAACATTTCGTCAAGACGCGGAATATAGTGATGGTCGTCATCCCGATCACGTAACGTTCAGCGACGCTCAGCAAGATGCACTCCGTCGGGACTTTACCATCAATGGACTATTCTATGATCCGTTGCAACAGGCCGTGATTGATTATGTTGGTGGTGAGTCTGACATTCAACGGAAAGTGGTCCGTGCTATTGGAGATCCAGGCGAACGCATTGCAGAAGACAAACTGCGGATGCTCCGTGCGGTACGATTTGCCGCGACATTTTCGTTTGCCTTGGAACCGCAGACGTTGGCGGCAGTGCAACAGCACGCCGGACAAATGATAGTTGTCAGTGCGGAGCGAATTGCTGCTGAAATGCGCCGTATCTTGGTGCATTCAACGCGTCGACGAGCCATCGAGTTGTTGCAGTGGTCGGGTTTGCTGGCAGTCATACTTCCAGAATTAAATGACTGGATGAGTGAACAACCGGAACAATGCGAATCTTGGCTGAAGATCCAAACACAGCTTGATGATCCGTCTTTTCCACTTGCCCTGGCAAGTTTGTTGTGGCCGGTGACAACAGCGATGGCCGATGGGTTGAAGCTGGTAGAAGCCATATCGAATCGTTGGAAACTTGCTAATGAGGAAACCCGGCGCGCACATTGGATGCTTTGTCATGAAGCCACGTTGCGGAAAGCTCAACAACTGCCTTGGCCTCAACTGCAGCGGGTTCTCATCGCACCAGATATCAGAGACGGTCTGGAATTAGCAACTCACTTCGAACGTTCGCTGACAGGCAAAACCAGTCACACGGATTATTGTCGTGAGCGATTGCAACTGGATCCTGATCAACTGAACCCGGCGCCGTTGCTAACAGGTGATGATTTGATTTCTCACGGAATAACACCGGGAAAACAGTTTGCAGTGCTGCTCGAAGCTGTACGCGACGCACAATTGAACGAGAGTGTCAAGGATCGCGATGAGGCTTTGCTCCTAGTGGATCGCCTATGTGATGATCAGGATTGAACCTGCGTGAAAAGTAGCGTTGGTTCCCATGTCAGCAATTAACATGTTAAGGATTAACACGGAAACCACGTTCGTTTTATTGCCGCGCGCTACGCAAATATTTGATGCAGTATAATTTGGGATTTCTGGCGTGGTTCTTCATTGGCGCAACGTTTTATTTGTGCGGTAGAATCAAAATGACGTCGCCTCATAGAATTCGAGTTTGTCGACAGATGAATGACAGGTTGAAAAGCATGAGATTGTTGGACGTGGTGTTCGTGTTCATGATTGTGCCGGTGGCTTCTGCTTCGATGCACGATCTTATGATCACGGGAGTCATGGATGCTACTTTGACAGGTGGGGCACCCAAGGTGGTCGAGTTGTATACTCTGACTGACGTCGTGGACTTAAGCCAGTATGCGCTTTCTCGGGCAGGCAATGGAAATGCTGCTTTTGATGCTATTGACGTTAGCGACCCGAACGACTTGCCGAGCACGTTGCCAGCAATTTTGTTGAACACTGGTGATTTCTGCTATGTGGTGGGCAATTCGTTTTCCGATATGACATCCACCTTGGATACCATATTTCCTAGTCATTCAGGAATTCGGATGCGTCATTCAGCGGTCAATTCCAACGGTGATGACGTCACGGGATTGTTCTTTGATCCATCCGGAATGTTCGCCTGATCGGAAACTCAGATTGATGTTTTCGGAGAGCTCGGGGTCGATGGTACTGGTGAGGCGTGGGAGCATATCGATGGTTGGTCCTGTCGTAATAATAACCGTCGCGCCACCATATTCTTTGGTCCAGGACATTGGACACACAGCGGTCGGGATGCATGGGACCGTTTGAGTGTTATGGGAATCGCCGATTCTTTTCCTGGTATGACCTTTGTGCCTACTCTACCGGTCGGTGATCCGATTTCGTTTTCTTGGAAGTCGGACCAATCTGGCGACTGGCAGCAGTCAGGTAACTGGGATCCGGTTGGCATGCCCAATGCTGTCAATCATAGTGCGACATTCGGTGATGTGATCTCGACAACACAAACAGTGTTTACAAACATTCCTGTGTCCGTACGCGAAGTTCAATTCGACAGTGTGCAGGGTTATGTCGTCGTTGGTGCCGGAACCATTCTTGTATCGCAGGGTACTTCGTCGGCTACCACCATCAGTGCACTCCAAGGAACGAACCAATTTCAGGCGGCCGTCAAATTGTTGACCAACACGTCGGTTGACGTGTCCGGTGCTGCGGCGGTGATTTTTGACAACGCCTTAGATGTGAACGGAAATAGGCTGACCAATTCGGGTGAGGGAACACTCGTCATCAACAATCAGCTGTTTATGGGGGGCTGTCGTGGTGGCCGCTGGAGTTGTCGGGGATCGAGGAACGATCCAGGGAGATGTGAAAAACAGCGGAGGAACGTTAGCTCCTGGAAGTCTCGCGGAGAACACTGGTAATTTACAAGGTGTTCCTGAACCGAGCGGTCTGTGCCTGTTACTGCTGCCTGTGGTAGTATGTTTGGTGTCAAGAGTCCGTGGCTCGGGAAGGCGGGCGCCCAGACTGGCTGATGGTTATCGGAGCGGCGCAAGCTGTCCGGAATTTCACGGTAAAATTCCGCTCCAGAGCCCGGCGGATTGTGCCGCTTTATGACCTTGTGCCAAGGGCGGATGCCAAATGGGCTGGTAATGGGCTGGTAATGGGCTGGCCCTACTTAGGAGTTGTCTGAGAACAGGAGTTTACGCAGATGATTTGGCTGGTTTTATTGCGATGGATGCATCTGATCGGTGCGATCTTACTAGTAGGTAGTGCACTTTTCTATTGGCGTGCAGTTTGGCCCGGTTTGGCGGATACCGATGCCGACGACCGCAAGACAATCACGGGAGCCATTCGGCCAAATTGGGCCAGATTAGTAATGGTCTCTATCGCACTGCTTCTGTTGAGTGGCCTTGCAAACGTGGTATGGATGGCCAAAGCGGGAGAATTCAAAGCGGTCCCCGGTTGGTATCATGGTTTGCTGCTAATCAAGATTCTGTTGGCCTTGCTCGTCTTTTACCTAATGAGTCTCATCACCGGGCGAAGTGCTCGGGCTGAACGGCTACGTGAAAATTCACCATTTTGGCTCAGCTTGACAAGTGTCTTGGCCGTTACTGTGGTATTGCTGGCTGGAGTCATGAAATCAACTCCACGTAGCCATTCGACGCTGGAAGGTGACGAACCAGTCGCTCCCGTAGTGGACACATCCAATACACTTGTTGATAGTCCGGAATGAATGATGGATAAAAAGATCAAGAAGAAGCTGGAAGTGACACGCCAAAGACTCCAAAAGCTACGTCAGCAATTAGCTGGTGCCAAAAAACAGCAAGATGAGCCAGATGAGGTGAAACGTTTGGAGTCAGAAATTGCGGGGTTGGAGACGGAAGCTGAAAATTTGAAGAAAGGCTAATGGTCGGAATAGGTGGTTGGATACTCGATACTGTAGGTAGAGCCTTTAGAGGTCCTCAGCTCGTAATCTTGAACTCTCAATAACAGCACTGGTAAGATTGTTTGGGAAATAGAATCTCATTAATGCCCCGTCCCACTGGGGTAGGTGTGCATTGGGTGGGCAGCGGCAACGTTGGTGATCACTTCGCCGTAAACGCCAATATCGTCTTTCCCGTCACCGTCCCAATCTCCGGTGATCGGTAGTTCTCCTGGGCTGCCGAGTTGCAGTTCTTGGTCGTCCGGATCGATCTTCTGGTTGTTGTTGGTATCCAAAATCCATGTCCCCGAACGATAGACGCCGATATCGTCTTTACCGTCTCCATTCCAGTCACCTGTGACAGGGATGTCCCCCCTTTGGCCAAAATTCAGGGTCGGATCATCTGAGCTGGTCTTACCATCGCCATTTTCATCGAGTTGCCACGTCCCTTTCCGAAAGATACCAATCGAATCAATGCCGTCTCCGTTCCAATCACCCGTTACGGGTAGGGCATCTTGCGGTCCGTAATGAAATACGTGGTCGATGAGATCGGCACGAGTTCGTCCTTGGGGAGTCCGCTTTAATAGTCGATTACCAATGGTGGTGCTACCAATGTCAGGGGGCAAGTTTTTAAAGGATCCTGCCCGACGATTATCGGCGTCCGGCAAACCCGCTTCGGAAACGATAGCTTGTTGGTCTCCGATCCAAGCTGGTCCGAAACATCCAATATCCTCTTTGCCATCGCCGTCCCAGTCACCGGTAATCGGTCGGTCGTGTGGTTCTCCCAGCTTGGCCCACAGGTCGTAACGATTCCATACTCGGTCACCGTTTAGATCAAGCAGCCATTCTCCGTTTACAAAGATGCCATAGTCATCTAGTCCGTCGCCATCCCAGTCTCCTGTGATAGGAAATCCGTCGAGCGTTCCGAAGACATCGTGTCGAAATTCAAGAACCTTGCCGTTCTGAATTAGGGCAAGTCGCCAGCGACCATCCTTCATGAATTTGCTGTTGAAGGAGGGACCCGTTTCTAGAGTCCCAGTCAGCCAAGTTGTCGAATCACCGTGTTCAACCTTTGCGTCACCTCTGGGACGCCCGGCGTCCACAATGCTCAAGTGCCAATGAAAACTGGCATTACCACCGCTTCCGTTCAGTTCGGGGGTTGTTAATGGGACCAACTGGACCGTGGTGATGGGCCGGTTGGTGGACACACGTGTTGAAAGTCGAGTTGACTTAACTGTGGGTACCGGACGTGCCGTTTGCGGAAATGGAAAGGCGATGGGTTCCTGGCGCACTGCAATTTCGCTGAAATTGTTCAGCTGTGAATGCTCACCCGCAGGTAATGGGATGCGAATAATGGCGTCATTTTTCGGGTCTTCGATTAACTGATCGAGAATGAGCGGGTTGAGTGGATCGCCCTGATTGACAGCGATTCCAGAAGTTGTCCCAGCGGTATCGATTCCATCACTGTATTCTTCCGGGTGGATTTGGAAAACAGCGTAGTTCCCCGCAGGCAGCCCTGTGAATTGATAGTATCCCAGGTGATTTGTTGTAGTTCTCACAGGACCATTTGAATATGTTCCGGGAGCGGTTTGGTTCGCCATGATCGGCTCACTGGTGATTCCATTGCGTAATTCCAACGTGATGCTGGGCAAAGGGGTGTCATCAGGTGAAAGAGTTCCGTCTCGCAATGTCCGCAGGTTGTCCGGAAGTTGGCCATCTGGAGTAAAAAGTTGAGGCCCGTCTTGAAACACAAAGCCCGAAATGATTCCGGTCAACGCGTTTTCCAGGGTTGTTCCGATGTTTGGAACGGTCGGTTGTATGGTAGCCTCTGAGACCGTTTGGCCACGTATTTGTGCCTGAGAAGGTGGTCCGTGACTTGTCAGATGCTCAGTCGTAGAATTGGCGAGATATTGGTCAGCCTCGACGAGTGTCGTTGAGATGACGATTGGATGGTCTGGTGTCTGGTCGGTCGACTGTAGACTTAAATCGACGCTGAGATTTGCTGCGTCAAGAGGCAGGCGTGGTTCGAACGTTTCGAAAGTGGTTTGGCGCGGCGCATAAGGACTGGTTGGCGGACGCGTCCACCAGCTGGACACGCACGTCCGATGGTGCCGTTCTAAGTCCACGATCACTCTCCTAGCGAACCGAAGGTTTGGTGTAACGGTCCCGCTCAGCCTGCGATTCGTAACGCATCCGATCCAGTCGCCAAATACGGACCGTTGTATCGAAGCTGCCAGAAAGGATCCATTCGCCCGATGTTTGTAAAGACGTTACCGTTCCCGAATGACCACGTAGCGTACCTTCACGACGACCGTGTTTGATATTCCAAATTTGTACGTCATTGTCGCTACCGCCCACAGCTACCTGTTCCCGATTAATGACGCTCAATGCCACAACTTTGGAGCGATCGGTAGCCAAGGCGTGTTTCAATCGTCCGTCTTCCGTGTTGGAGACTCGCAGCTGGCGGTCGTCCCCGCCCGAAAACAATAGTTTACCGTCTGCAGAAAACGTAACGCTACGAATGCGCTGACGGTGAGCTTTTACGTCCCATGTGTGTAGGCCTTCAGGAAAACTCCACATGCGCAGTACACCATTTCCGCCAGCTGCGACGATGTAGTCACCCGATGGCATGAATGCGACCGCGCGCATGTCATCACATGGGCAGTCAAACTGTTGGAGAACGTTTTCTCCGTTCATGGGGACAATTCGTAGTGGCTCACGGAAAGCCAACACTGCCAGGTGTTTTCCGGACGGTGCCATTTGGATTGCCGTCACAGCTCGATCCAATTGCAGAATGATTCGCGGTCGTTGTTTGTCTGCCGAGGCGGTTACAGGCCATTGGAGTACTTGACCGTCGTCGCCTCCTGAGAAGAGCGTTTTCCCATCTGATGAGAATGTCAAACAGCGGACCCAATCCTGATGGCCACGTAGTCTGCCAACCAACTCACCAGTGCTGATATCCCACAGGTGAATGTCGTGATCGTCACCGGCAAAAGCCAAGGTCTTGCCAGCAGGTCGAATGGCAAGCGTCGAGACGACTGGTGGCTCTTGGTGAGGTCGCTTTGCCTGCACTTGTAGAACGCGTAGCGTCTTTCCGATGACCCACATGTGAGGATTTGCAGCCGTATCCTGTGCCACGATGAACCATATGGTGAGATTGGCCAGCAGGGACATGAGGCGAAACAGATATGGCATAGTGGCGAACAGATCAGTAGGGCGGGAAGAAATAAGCGCACGCCGATACATCCGATATCGGTCACAGTGCTTGCAGAGCCACAGTGAATCCAGACCACAGCCGCTAGAGACGGCTTCAAGGCTGGACAGAGGAAAAGCACGATCAGGCGATGGTGAAGCGGTTTCTTGGTGAGTGACCGCCGTGAAAGGCAGGGGTATGGGATTGTGAAACCGTTTCCAGTAAGTCGGGGCGCACCGGTCGTACGAATTATTTGTACGCGGAGTTTTTGATTGAAGCCGACTAGAACCGAATCAACGATCCTCGATGGCTACAAACTGGCGCTCGCCAGGACCCGTATAGATTTGACGTGGTCGGCAGATGCGTTTTGTGGGCGACCGGTGCATTTCTTTCCAATGGGCAATCCATCCCGGTAACCGTCCTATGGCGAACAGCACAGTAAACATGGTGATGGGGATTCCGATGGCACGGTAGATGACGCCTGAGTAGAAATCTACATTCGGATACAGTTTTCGTTCCACGAAGTATTCATCGCGCAAGGCAACTTCTTCCAATTGCTTGGCCACATCGAACAAGGGGTCTTTGATTTTCATTTTTTCGAGCAGCTTGTCACAAGCCTGTTTGATTATTGTGGCTCGCGGGTCGAAGTTCTTGTACACTCGGTGACCAAACCCCATCAGGCGGAAGTTGTCGTTCTTGTCTTTAGCCATGTCGACATACTTTTTGACGTTGCAACCGTCGGCAATAATTTTCTCTAACATTTGCACCACTGCTTCGTTGGCTCCACCGTGGAGTGGTCCCCAGAGAGCACAAATACCGGCCGAAATGGATGCGAACAAATTGGCGTCGGACGATCCTACCATGCGCACTGTGGATGTGCTGCAATTCTGTTCATGGTCTGCATGGACGATAAGCAGCATGTTGAGTGCGTTGACGGCGTCCTGATCGATTTCATAAGGCTCGCTGGGAACAGCAAACATCATGCGCAGAAAGTTTTCGCAATAATTCAAGTCGTTTTGGGGGTAGGTCAGTGGTTGTCCAAATGACTTCTTGTAAGCGTAGGCTGCGATGGTAGGTAGTTTTGCCAACAAACGGTGAATCGATACTTCGACTTGTTCGGGATCTTCTGGATCGAGTGCGTCCTGGTAAAAGGTTGACAACGCACCGACAACGGAACTCAGAATTGCCATGGGATGCGCGTCACGAGGAAAGCCGTTGTAAAACGATCGCATG
Source organism: Pirellulaceae bacterium (assembly GCA_022448645.1). The sequence goes on along the minus strand of JAKVBZ010000052.1, from coordinate 15,458 downwards.
TCTTCGTGTAGCATCGTGTGCGGGCGGATAGACATGCGGAAATCGTGAAGCTCTTGTTGTGAGGGTAGCTCACCGTAAATCAAAAGGTAGCTGACTTCGACGAAGTCGCATTGCTGCGCTAGTACCTCAATCGGGTAACCTTGATACCTCAGAATGCCCGTTTCACCATTTAGATATGTGATTGCGCTGGACGTCGAACCGGTGTTTACATAGCCCTCGTCCAGAGTAATCAGATTCGTGGTCGATCTGAGCTTGCTAATATCAATACCGATTTCACCTTCGCTACCTACGACGGTTGGCAAATTCAATTCTTTGTCGTCATACTTCAATTTCAGCTGTGCGGACATAAACCCTTGGTTCCCTGGGTGGCAGCTTCTGCTAACGGTTAACAAAAACGGCCGCCCCGAAAGCATGTAATAGGACTTGGCATGTGTTTTCGCAGTTCGTACCCACCTGGTTTAAACTCACCAGGAGCCAAGAGTACCAGACTGCCGTCATCGGGTGACGACACGGAAACTATCCTGTTGTTACTTTAAGTAACATCAGGCATGCACTACACGGAGTTCTGCCATGCAATGGATCCGCTGGTACGTGAGGCACTTACGGCTGCATTTGTCGCTGATCAGCGAACTCACTCAGTTTAGCGATCCGTCGTCGTTTCGACAATTCGCCACACGGCAAGATCGAGTGGTTGGTTAGTCCGTTGGATCCACCGATGACACCGATTGCTGAAGGATTTGTTCCCCGTAAGAGCTTTTCAGCAAGTCATTTGAGGTGATTTGGAAGTGCTTGGTTAACAGTCTCAATTGAGAATGTCCACGTTGTTCGTCGCCCTCCTTCGATAATACAGCCTCGAATTCCAGAAAAGCCCCCAGACTATCTACATTATCCAGATGAATCCGGACGTTTTCATAAAAAAAGATTTCTCTGTGTTTGCGTACCGTGGCACAGATTCCACAGGCCCGGTCTAGCAATTGTTTCCAGCCGACGACGTCGACGACCTCCTGGATGAGATAATTGCTGGTCTTTGGCTGGAGTTCTTGGGGACGCTCGTACCAGATCAGCTGAGCTTGCTCGCCGTTGATTTCCCGCAGTTTGAGACGCCCGTGGGGAGAGTTAAAGTAGGTGTCTACCTGAAATTGTGGAGCTGCGGTGTCCGTAGCAATCAGCTCGGCTTGCTTTCGGGCTGTTTGCAAACTGCCTAGCCGAGCTTTGAGTTCGATGTTTTTTTGTAGCTGGTTTGGATTACTAAAGTTCATCGCCTTATCGTACCACGATTGGCGACGGTGAGAAGTTCACGGTTTAGGCATTGTCAAAGATGGTAGACACCGGTGTACTTTCACGAAGATTTTGAATGTACGTTTCGAGCTTGTCCTTTTTGCGGTCGTTATTAATGTGTTTTTTGATTTCAACTTGTGCTTTGGTAAACGGTACTCGGCCAGCTTCTTCACGTTTGATTACTCGGATAATATGGAACCCTTCATCATCACGGATGATTTGGCTTAATTTTCCAATAGGGAGCGAGAAAATTGCTTCGTTGAGAGGCTCCGAACGAAGGCTTTCTTTTACGGTCCAATCGTACCGCCCGCCCTCTTCCCAGCGAGGCCCTTGTTGACTGCGTTTGGCAACGGCGTCCAAAGGTGCTCCGTGCAGAACTTCATTGCCCATTTTGACAATGTCACGGTATGCCACGTCGGTATTCCGGTAGTGCTGGAATTCGACCATCAATTCTTCCCAAATGGCTTTGGCGAGAAACTCATAATCTTCGATGTGGTCGTGATAATACGACAGCATTTGCTCGTGTGTAATTTCTTTGTTTGTACTGGAGCTTTTCCGGATCATTTCTTGGGCAATGACTTGTTCGGTAAAATCACGTTGCAGTCGTTTTAAAGACGATCCTTGTTCACGGAGTTTTACGTCGAGCTCTGCAATGCTTTCGACTTTATATTTCTTGATCGTCAGCGGGACTTGTTTTCGGTAGAACTGGCGATTGATATTCGCCAGCAAATCGCCGTGCCGTTCTTCAGGCACTTGGCTCAAAAAGTCCTGATAGACCAGCATTGTATCGATGCGTTTTTTTAAAATCTGTTTTGTGAGGACCGGACGTTGCACATCGAATTGCTCGTCGGTCACTTGATCACCGATGCGTTCACGAACTGCCATAACTTCGGCTTCAATATCCCCTGCCAAAATCGTTTCTCCACCTACAATGGCGATGATTTGAGCCGCTTCAAACAAATTGCCTTGAATAGCTAGGTTGGCCGTTCCTGGGCGGGGTAAGCCCGGCTGCATGCCGGCCGTTACAGCTGGAATTCCAAAGTTGGCATGGTTGAGTGCGTTTGGCGTTTGAGGATGACCTTGAAGCGAAACTCGATTGGGTTCGAGAGATGAAACACGTGGAGTCCCTGGTACGTTTTGTCCTATTGGGGGTAGGAGCCGTTTACCATAAGGAGATGGATTTCCTGATGGTTGGGCGGTAGCTCCAACTGTCAGGAGCAATACACCAAGAACGGCCATGGGAACGGTGCGGATCATCAATGTTGTGCCGTCGATTCCCGGGGGACAAAGCATGTTAACACGAATGGTATTTGAAGGGGCGGGATTTTAGGGGGGCGGCCTACTGAGGTCAATTCGTGTTTTCGGGTTTTTGCAGAGGGTGGATGGTCGAGATCCGCGTTGTTTCATCGTGGCAGATGTTACTTCTTACTTTCCTGCAAGCACCCCCCCAGTACCAGTACCTGCGAAGAATCTGGTTCACTCGACGTTATCCCTACCGACCCCAAGGTGCGGTTTGGAATGCGGGAAGATCTATAGGTTTGATACGTTTTACCCCCCATAATCCAAGAAGTGCTACCGTTGCTATCGACATCAGATTTGATGGTACTGGTAGCATGGCAATGTGGATATTTCTACGATCCATGAAACAGAAATTATTGGACGCCAAGTTTCTGTAAATGAAGCGCGCCCGCGCAGCCCTAGATACTAGTGCGAGTTTCCGTACTGCGACTCTGTTTCACAATCAGAGTCGCTCACTACGGTGAACCGTAGGTAAAACCGCTATACCACTTCTTTTGCAGTGAAACGTGGTAAGTCTTCCGGTAGTGGACCGTGGTAAAAGACTGGGCGGCGTGAATTGCTCCGTGACCTAACACCATGCATTATGAAACTGCTTCTAGAATTGGCTAGGCGTTTTTTTCTTATCCTCTAGTCTTATTTCAAATTTTTATGGATTCTTTGTGAATGGTTGGCTTACCGCGAAATCCAGAATGCAAACATCCATGTGAAGAAGATGATGAACGAGCTTTAAAGGAAGGGTGACCTCGCAATTGAAATGATTTCATCGGCATCTTCGCAACCGGAAGGCAAGGTCAAATAGATGCTGTGATCATCAACAATTCGTAGAGGTTGTTTGCTGGCTTCGACTAATTGTTCTGCGCGGCGTCGATCGGCGTATGTGAAGACCAGATAGTTGTCTTCGAGGCGCAGGGAATCGATTTGCCATACGGCGGCGTCAATGCGAAGTGTTTGTAATGTCATAAGTCTTTGAACGGGCTCTGGAAGTGGGCCAAACCGGTCTCGCAGTTCGTCTTTTAGTTGCTGTAGATCCTCGTCACTGGCCACGCGAGTCAGGCGGCGATACAAATCTATTTTGGTGCGCATGTCGGGTACGTAGTCGCTGGCTAAATGCGCTTCGCCCGGCAAGTCTATGGTGACATCGATGTGGAACTTCGGTGGTTTGTGTTGTAGCCGGCGGACTGCTGTTTCTAAGAGCTCGCAGTACATTTCGTAACCAACTGCTGCAATATGCCCGCTTTGTTCCGTGCCCAAAATATTTCCGGCTCCACGAATTTCCAGGTCTCGCATGGCGATAGCGAATCCCGCACCCATTTCACTAAACTCTTCGATCGCACGTAAACGCCGAGCGGCATTGGGCGTGATGCTCTTCGCCGGATCGATCAATAGATAGCAGTAGGCACGATGTTTGTAGCGTCCAACCCGGCCTCGTAGTTGATGCATGTCGGCCAGCCCATACCGGTCGGCCTCGTCGATAAAAATGGTGTTGGCATTGGGAATGTCGAGTCCACTTTCGACGATTGTGGTGGCTAACAGGATGTCAAATTGGCCAGTCACAAAATCAACCATTACTTCTTCCAGTTGGGATTCAGGCATTTGTCCATGGCCGATACGCAATGTTGCCTCAGGTACAACTTGTCGTAGGCGTGTGGCCAATGCGTCGATGTCCCCCACTCGGTTGTGCACAAAGTAAACTTGGCCCCCCCGATTCAACTCGCGCAGGATTGCGTGGCGAATGAGTTCCGGTTGGAAGCGAGTGACTCGAGTTTCTACAGCAACACGGTCTTCAGGTGCCGTCGCTAGGTTCGAGATGTCACGAACTCCCACCAGAGACATATGCAGCGTCCGGGGAATGGGCGTGGCCGTCATGGTGAGCACATCGACGGTCGTACGTAGTGTCTTGAGACGTTCTTTGACGTCGACACCAAACCGCTGTTCTTCGTCGATAATGATCAGTCCCAGGTTTTGAAATGCTACATCCTTGGAGGCAAGTCGATGGGTGCCAACAACTATATCGACGTGGCCGGACCGCAGGCCTGCCAGGATTTCCCTTTGTTTGGCAGGGTTGCAAAACCGACTCAAGCGAGCAACATGGCAGGGGAATTCAGACATGCGTTCCTGGAACGTGCGAAAATGTTGCTCTGCCAAGATGGTGGTGGGCACCAGAACGGCTACCTGATGGCCATTGTCAATGGCCGTGAATGCTGCCCGCATGGCCATTTCCGTTTTGCCGAATCCAACATCACCACACAGCAAACGGTCCATGGGACGGGATTGTTCCATGTCATGTCGGATATCACGTAGCGCGGTCCATTGATCCGGAGTTTCTTCGTAAGGAAACAATGCGTCGAATTCTTGCTGCCAGTGTGTATTGCAACTAAAGGCGATTCCCGGACGAGAAGCACGTGTTGCCTGTAGCTGTAGCATGTCGGATGCTAGATCAATGGCTGCTTGTTGCGCCGCCTCTTTCTGCCGTACCCATGATTTCCCGCCAATGCGAGCCAAAGATGGACGTGATCGTGTGCTGCCAATGTATTTCTGGATTAAATCGATCTTTGAAGAAGGCACGTAGATGCGCGTTCCGCCATGGAATTCAATTTCCAGGTGTTCTTCGACTAGGCGGGATCCGTCGACTTTGTCGAGCAGCTTCAAGCCTCGATAACGCCCAATGCCATGCGACAGATGGACCACCAGGTTACCTTCACGCAAATCCACGAAGTTGTCGATTTTCTTGCCCAATCTGCGGCTAGGCAGACGACGAACTTCTGTACGGTGAAACAGCTCATTTCCGCTGATCAGCACAATGTTTGGTGAGGTCAATTGGAATCCAGCATGCAGCCGGCCGACGGAAAAATGGAGCTTGCCGGCGCGGGCCAATTTCGATTCACCAAAGACCTCCTGCAGTCTTTCGATTTCACCGTCAGTCTGGCAAATCAGGTGAACTTGATCCGTGTTGGCGAATTGGTCTAGCTCGCCACGCACCTTTTCAATGTCACCACTAAATCTTTCGATCGATTCAACCGGCAAACGGCACTTGGTTTCCCAGGTATGGGTTGCCATTTGACTAGCCTCGACAAAGGTGAACTGCGAAATCTTCTGCAAGGTTCCAGGTACCTGGTGCTGATCTTGAGGTCGTTCCAGTCGCTCTAGATATAACTGGCCTGTTTGGGTTATTTGTTCCGGCTCCACAATAAAGAACCAGCTGTCCGGTGGTAGGTACGAACAAAAGTGTTCTTCTGAGGAATGTTTAGAGGAGGAGGCCGTGATGTCGATCGATGCTAGTGTGACACTACTGCGTTGAGTGGGTACATCGAAGTGACGTAAGGAAGAAATTTCATCGCCGAACAGCTCGATGCGAATGGGTTGTTCCCAGTCGGCGGCGAACACATCTAGAATCCCACCCCGAATAGAAAACTCAAATGGCAATTCCACAGCGCTCGTATTGTGGAAGCCGTTTTGAGCAAGCCAGGTCAACAATGCTTCCAGATCCAGCACGTCTCCCACGCGAAGTGTCCGCGTGCTCGCCGCAAGTACGAGACGTGAAGGCACAGGTTGCAACAAGGCTTGAATGGTTGTCACAATCAGCGATGGAAAGTCGCCACTTCCGTTTTCAGATTCATTGTTCGTCAGGTTTTCGGCCAGAATTTTCAGGATGCGTAAGCGGTCGCCTTCGGCTTCGTCCTGAAGCACTCCTTGCCCAGGTTCTATCGTTTGAGACGCAAAGACTTCTAATGATGCATCGCTAAATAATTCCAAGTCGTCGCAGAATGGGTCTACCTGATTAGAATTGGGTAAAACCACAACCAGTGGTGACGGATGGGCAATGCAGTGAACCCTTAAAAGTTCCGCCACGGTGAGTGCGCAAGAAGAGCCCCAGATTCCGTCCAAGGTGGCAGGGACTCCGGGACGCAGAGCCTCCACAACATTGACGAAATCACGGTGCTTTGCCAGGCAGCCAGGAAGCTCGCGCAACCGGCTGTTTGGTTGAAGCGACGCGGATGCTACAGACATTCTACTCCTGTCGTCATCAATTGTAGACCGATTGGTCACCGCGAGCCATAGCATCCTTCGCTCGCTAACGAGCTCGACCTTTTTGAAGAGGCTAGAACAGGAGTCTGTGCGATGTGGGTGGAAATGTGAAGGGGATGGACGAGATGTGGCGGATTTTCGTTGCGGGGTGTGGAGTCAAAAAAATGGGATTCCTGAACCCTGAATATCGCATGCATCTTTTCAGAGGACGAGGGGAATGGGCAGTTCAATCAGGTGTTTTTACCGGGTGTATCGAGCTGTGGTGCAGCCGGATTTTACGCTCGCCGGCACCGCCGAAGAACTGAATGGTTGCCGTCCTGCGCTCATTACTGCCGCTTAAAGCCATGACCTTGCCAAGATCATATTTTGGATGACGGACCACCATGCCTACGTGAAACTCGTCAGGGTTCGTACGAGGCGCGTCGAGCTTGTCGGGAGTCGTTGCGTTGGCTAATTCGGCTGCTGTGACGAGACCTCCGTGAATCGCTGTCGAGGATTCTCTCGAAGATGGATCCTGTTGGCCTTTGTGCCGTACGGATGGTGTTGCAGGTTGTGTGGGTTCGATGTCGGTCATGACGATGGATGAATCGTCATATGCGTAAATTTCTAGTTCGCCATGCGGGATTTCCATGAGAAAAGAACTGGGAATGGCAGGACGTCGATTTCCTCGGAAATCCCGTCGTCGGCAAATGCTAAGTTCGAGCGATTGGCAGGCGCGAGTTATGCCAACGAACAACAGCCGGCGTTCCTCTTCGAGTTGGTCGAAATCTTGGAGGCTACGTTCATGGGGAAGCAGCCGTTCTTCGACGGCGACGATAAACACCTCGGGAAACTCAAGTCCTTTAGCCGCATGTAATGTCATTAACGTTACCTGATCCGGTTCGACCTCAAAGGCATCGGTGTCGCTCACCAGTGAGGCTTGTTCCAAAAATGCGTCCAAACCGACAACACTGTGTTCCTCGTCGAATTGACGAGCCGCGGACAATAGTTCGTTAATATTATCCAAGCGATCCTGATCTTCTGGTGCTTCAGAGTCTTTCAGTTGGTCTGCATAGCCCGACAAACTAATAATTTGTCCTAGGATTTCTTCTACAGGTTCCCTTGTGTGAGTGATCAAGCGTTCGATTAACTGCACAAAGGCTATGACTGCTTTGGCTGGTTTACCGGAAAGGGAATCCAGAAGTTCTGCTTGACGGGACGCGTCGAAGAGTGACAGGCCGTATTGTTTAGCGTATTCTGAGATTCGTTGAAGCGTGATACGTCCGATGCCCCGTGAGGGCCGGTTGATGATCCGTTCCATGGCCACATCGTTGCGAGGATTGTTAATCAAGTGCAAATAGGCCAGCACGTCTTTGATTTCTTGACGTTGATAGAACTCAAAGCCATTAACTATCTGATACGGCACCCCCTGTTCGTAAAGGGCTTGTTCGAAAACGCGTGATAACGCATTGATGCGGTAAAAAATTGCGAAATCACGAGGCCGCCGTCGCCCCGTTTGAATTGCCTCGGAGATCTTACCGGCAATGCCCGTAGCTTCGTCGCGTTCGTCAGCATATGCCACGATGCGAACTGGCGATCCCTCCTCATTCTCCGTAAAAAGAAGCTTTTCCTTGCGACGGGTATTGTGTGCGATTAACCTGTCAGCCACTCGCAATATGCGCTGCGTGCTGCGGTAGTTCTGTTCCAGTCGAACTACATTTGTCCCTGGAAAGTCATTTTCGAACTGAAGAATGTTGTTGATGTCGGCGCCTCGCCAACTGTAAATCGATTGGTCCGGATCGCCTGTAACTGACAGATTGGGGTAATCGACGGACAGCGCTCGCAAGATCGTATACTGGGCATAGTTGGTGTCCTGGTATTCGTCAACCAGGATGTAACGGTACCTTATGTCCAAGTGGTGGCGCAGTTCACTGTTCTCACTTAATAGATTGGCAGCGTGCATCAGCAAATCGTCAAAATCGACTGCATTGCACGATAGCAGGCGTTTTTGATACGCCGAATAGACGTCCAACACGAGGCGGTCTGTGGGGTCTCCGGGGCGTGGAGTAAATGCTTCGGAAGAGATTAGGTCCTGTTTGGCTCGGCTGATTCCCTTTGCGATTCGCTCCGGTGAACTCTTGTAGAGACGAATCTGTTCTTCTTCGACGGTTCGCTTTATCAGATTTAAGCTGTCTTTTGCATCGTAAATGGTGAAATTATCTTCCAGGCCGATCAACGAGGCATATTGTCTGAGTAGCCTGGCACAAAACCGGTGAAATGTGCCCATCCAAATCGATTCGCCCGGTGACAGGTTGACTAGGCGGCTCTTCATTTCCTCCGCAGCTTTGTTGGTAAACGTCAATCCCACAATTTGTTGAGCTGAAATGCCTTGGAGCAACAAATATGCGATGCGATGCGTAACCACCCGAGTCTTGCCGCTACCTGGCCCCGCCAGGACCATCATGGGGCCATCGATGTGTTGAACTGCTGCCTGTTGCGACGCCGTTAGGCCGTGGAGCAGTTCTTGAGCTTGGGTTGAAGTGTGCATTTGTGCATGATACGGCATGTCCCTACATCCGCATAGAACTCTTGCCCAGGCTTTCTATTCGCTCTGGCTTACTAATTTGTGTGTCGGCGGCTGTCAATGAGTTGGCTTGCGGTATAATCGCGTCTGTCGAGGGTGCTCTGTTCCACACCCCGCTGTTTCACCTCGTGTATGGAGGCACATAGGATGACCCGCATTCCTCTTAGTTTGATTCGTGAAGAAACGGTAGAACAAAACGAACGCTTGGAAATGAGTACGGCGGAAATTGGATTGACCGTCCGCACCACGAATTGTTTGGAAGAACGTGGAATCTTTACCGTTCGTGATCTACTGAATTCAACGCGAGATGATCTGTTGAGCATTTCCAATTTTGGTGAAAAAACGCTCGAAGAAGTCTATGTGGCGTTAGAGAGCATTGGATTCTACCGGCCGTCCAGGAATCGGCCAACGAATCCGAAGTAATCTGTTCCAGTTTTAGCCACCGACCTGAAAGACGCGCATTTGGCTGCGTTCGACTTTGTTGTTGCGCACAAAGAATCGACCGTTTGATAGGGCGGGTAGAGCTCGGGTGGTAGTCTGTTCGAAGATCTGCGCTCGGCTCCGTTCTTGGTATGCGCTTGTGTCAGTATCCAGGATGATTAACTCTCCGTCCGCGGTAAGTGCGAGAATACCGTTGTCGGCAAGAATCAAATGAGACACCCCAAAGTTACTCTGGTTCCAACGGACGTTTCCTGTTTTGCCTTCAATACAGCGTAAGTGAGCTATTCCCGTGTCTTCGCGTCCGTGAATTCCAAAGATGTGACCGTCCGTGTAGATGCACGAATTGTATTGGCTGGAGATTGCATCGTCTGTTCTCCAAACCTCCTGTAGTTTTTGATCATGACATTTAGCTAGAAGCGCCCCAATGCGATAGCTGGCAGTAAGAAATACGTGGCTGTCAAATACCAAAGGCATCGCAGCATTGACAGTGGGACCCAATTTGCCGAAATCGACTTGGTCATGGATGTTGCCGGTTTTTGGATCGATAAGAAGCAGTTGTAAGCGGGTGAGTACAAAGACCAGTTGTTTCCCGTCAAGCAGAATGGGTACCGGTGAGGAATAGCTGGCCTTTTCGTTGGTTACAGACCAAACCGTTTTACCATGGTCCACATCAAGGCCCACGATCCCAGCTTGGTGGGAGCCACCTACATTGACAACTATCCGATCTCCGACGATGACAGGAGTGCTGCCAGCGCCAAAATATCCGTAATCGGATTGATAGTCGTCGTACAAGTCTCTAGTCCATTTTTGCTTTCCGGTTGTCAGGTCCACGCAGTAGAGGTTTCCACCGGCGCCAAAGGCGATCACTCGTTTTCCATGAATGATTGGTACGCACCGTGGACCTGAATCGTCGTTCATGTTGCATCTGTACGAGACGTCAAATTCGGTTTGCCAAATCAAATTCCCCGTGACAACGTCGCGTGATGTCAAACGTTCTTGATCACCTCGACGATGGAACATGACCACTGTATTTCCGGCAACGGCCGGGCCGGCATAGCCGCTACCAATCGGTGCTTCCCAAAGTAATGGCGGTCCCGAAGCCGGCCATGTATCTGCCAGTTTTTCCCCTACAGCAACCCCATTTCTTTTGGGGCCGAGTATTTGAGGCCAATCTCCGGCAAAGACACGTTGCTCTGCGATCAAAACCATGAAAGTGAGGAATGGCAGCCACCAGGCATGCATTTCACGGAAAATAAATGGTGCGCGCATCTATTGAACTTTCTTGTGGGACAGGCAAAATCGAGACATGAAGCTGAGTATAGCAATTTGGATTGTGATCGAATTTCAGAAGAATGCCTACCCAAGTGTATTCGTCTGTTGGTCAATTTGACAAGTCATTACGCATTTTACGAGAGGTCTAAGCTTTGTTTCGTTGGCCCAAGCCGTGGAGTAAGAAACGCGGGGACCGCCGTACCGGCTCGGCAGTGATGGGGAGCGTCGGCGAGGCACTTCTTTACGCTGTATTGTTCTTGCTGGGGGTTGTTGGGTTGGTCGTGATGATTGCTTCGGCTCAACTTAGACTGTGGCCCTCCAGTTATTTCTTTCCGGAATTGTATTTCGTCGAGGTCCGTACAGTGGTGGCGGATAAGTTTTTGGTGGAGTCGAAGGTCGTAGACAACGTTCAAAATGATTCATCTCCGGAGGCCTCAACTTTCCGTCCTGAGCTTTTGGTGGAATGGATGGACGACGGCGTTGTCAGAAGTTCTCGCTTGTCATTGTCCGATGAGGCTTTGGGTCGTGAAGCTGGTCTGGCAATGCTGGATCGATACGAGCAAGGAGAAAGTTATCAGGGGTGGCGCGATCCATTCGATGAGCAATCGTTACGCATGCGACGTCCACAGCGTTATCGATTTGGTCTCACCTTGATTGCGTTTGTCGTGACGATTTGTTTGGGGGGGGCGGGCGCGGTTCACGCCGTGATCAGTTTCGGGACATCACCGGAGCGCCGCGCGGCAATTGTGGGTAAAGCGGCCAGGATCGATGTGGAACCAGATTCTGTTTCCCGAGAAAATATCTATCCGAATGTTCCTGCCGTCGATGATATGTCGAACAGTCCTGGAGTTCATTTGGCCTATCGGTTGCCCATCGTACAATCACCCCTGCTACGAGTTTTGGCAGCAGCACTTTTTTGTTTAGTGTGGGTTAGCATTGCAGCCGTGTTTGTGAATGTGACGGCTACGGATTTCGTTCGTGGTGAACCAGAGTGGTTCTTAGGATTGGTGACACTTGTCTTCGTTGGACTAGGTGTTTGGTCATTCCGCTATTTTTGGTCACAACTGTCGTTCGCTGCCAGCGTTGGTCCGACCAGTGTAGAAATTTCGGATCATCCGTTGCTCCCTGGCAGCGCTTATCAGATTGTTCTGACGCAGGCCGGACGAGTTAATTTGGAATACCTCGATCTTCGTCTCGTTTGCCAGGAAGAAGCTACTTTTCGTGAAGGGACGGACATTCGCACAGAACTCAGGCAGGTACATGAACAGGAGATCTTTGTCGAAGAGGACATTACACTGCTTGCAGGAAAACCGTTTGAGCACCAGGATGAGTTCCAGGTGGATGCAGATGTGATGCATTCATTTCAAGGTGAAAACAACTGTGTGCATTGGAAGGTGGTTCTGACTGGGAGTGTATCTGGAGTCAAATACTTACGCCAGTTTCCTGTCGTCGTTTTCCCGAATGGACGAGCGTCAAGCGTGTCCCCCCAGACTGGATGAAGGTAGACCGCTGCATTTAGATGGAAAACTCAATTCACTTTAGCATTGTTGAGCGTCAATTGGTGTACGCACCGAGTGAGAAACTCGTCTGCGAATACGAAATCCATTCGACAAAACCTAATGACCTACAAGCGATTGAAGCATCCGTCTTGTGGTACACGGAAGGCAAAGGTGATGAGGATATGGCAGTTCATTTTTTCCAGAGACGTGTTCCGGAGGACGGGGATTTGGGAATTCCATTTCAATTTGAGACAGTTTTGCCCAATAGCCCATTGTCTTATTTTGGTGCCATCATCCGTATTTGTTGGTGTGCTCGACTCAGAGTGTTTTGGCGCGGGGAAGATGCTGTGGTGGAACAAATTCCATTTCAACTGGGTGACGTATCGAGGTTTCGAGTACGTGAACGCTGACGCATTGAGCCGTGATATGAAAAACAACCTTTTGTGTGAAAACGTCAGTCCGGTCCTTTCTCCCGAGGATGAGCGTAACAGGGCCAGTTGCCTGTCCACAGTTCCCGTTCCCGGCGTGAATCCTTTTGTGGCGAGAAAACTGCGTCCCGGAGTGATTCCCTATCTGTTTTCGGGAAATGAAAACTTGGGCCTGATCCTCCAGAATCTCAAATCGAATCGTTGGATTGGACAAATCGTGGGGCCCCACGGTTCCGGCAAGTCGACCCTGATCCGGTCACTCGAAACACCGTTGTTGGATGCAGGACGTCGTGTCGAACGAATACGTATTGCATGCCGAAGGCGAGTCGTACATGGCCCGCATCAAAATGTTGAAATTCGCAATCTGCCGGCCGCACGACATTCGTTTCGTCATGTGAACTGTCAAGAATGGAACGCACGAACACAATTGATAGTAGACGGATGGGAACAGTTGTCTTGGTCGACAAAATGGCTGTTGCGATTCCAGTGCGTCCGCCGACGCTGTGGTTTGCTTGTCACCACCCATGTTCCGTTGATGGGGCTGCCGTTGCTATACCGCACTCGAGTGGATTTACGTACGGCCCGACGAATGATCCGGATGTTGGCCGGAACCTCATTGGAGAACGAACTTAGCGACGATGAAATCTGCCGATTGCTAAAGGCAAACAGCTACAACATGAGAGAATTATTATTTGGGTTGTATGACTGGTACGAATCGAGACCCATTTGTGCCTCAGAACGCCAGCCTTTCTCTTTTTCTGACCCATAGAGAATTTCACTGTCGGTCTTGCCTTGGTCCTTTCGTTGAAGACCACAGGCTCAGGTGTCGCGCGACAGCACTCTTGAGACGACCGGGTTAAAGCGATTATCCGGTCTGTTTTTGCTAGCTACATCCCATTTCGCATTTGGCAATATATTTTCTGTAGTTTGCCGGATCGTTGCCTGTGGCATGATTCACGAGAAAATTGGCTGCGTGCGTGAAAAATTGTCAACTTTTGCTTTCCCGGCTTTCTTTTGTGACCTACCATTCTACAAGCGCTGTTATTTAGACACACGGAGTACACGAAATGAACTGCTGGAAAAAACCCCTGTTAACCGGAATGATCAGTGTTGTGCTTGTGCTGACAACTCTGACATCCACGAGTGAGGCTACCTGGTTGCGGAATTGGCTGGCCGGTAGAAACAGGGTGCAAACCACATACTACGGGAGTGGCGGACTGTTTCGTGGAGGTTTGCTGTCACGTTTTCATCGAAATCCGACAGTTGCTTATTACCCTGTTGCGGACCAAGCAGCTTGTTGTCAGCCTTGTCAAACAACCAGTCAACGACAAGTCGTCCAGTACGTACCGCAAACCACTTATCGTAAGGTGTGGAACCGCGTTCCCACGACGGTTTATCGACCGGTCGTAAGTGTCGACCCGTGCAACTCCTGCCAGACAGTCAGTTATCGTCCCTGCACAACGTACCAGTATCAGGCACAGCAAGTCGCCTATACTAGTTATCGGCCTGTCGTGCGTACTATCAGCTATCAGTCTCCTAGTTGTTGTGCTCCAACGGCCGCCGCTCCGGCGTTTTATGGTACACCAGCAGCGACGGTAGTTCCTGGAGCCGCCTGTAGTTCGTGTGACGTAACGCAGGGTTGGGTGCCGTCCACAAGTAGCGGGGCTGCCCCCATGGTAGTACCGTCGCCACAGCCAGATCCGACCTATGCTCCGGGGGACTCTAGCGGGCAGCCCTCGTCGGGCGATCCTGCAGATCAGCCTCCCAGCCTGAATCCCCATAGCACGTTTCCCCCCAATACTTCCAACGGGACTGCCACGCATTCGCAGGGCGCTGGTTTTCGGCCAAGCTATAACACCGCTTCACCAGCCGTAGCTCAGCCTCCCGTAAGCATCCCCGCTTTGAGGCCGTTGCCGAATTTGGACGGCGAGCCTTCCAACAGCGCACCGGAGCTTGTTGCTCCAGGTGAGCGGACGGCGCATCGAAGATTACGTGTTCGATTGGCGAGTGCGGTTAGTGAAATTGCTTGGCCGGCAGCCGACACGAAATCCAAGCGTGCCAATGTTTCCTTGCATGGCTCGAATACCAGCTGGGACGATACAGGTTGGCATTCAGCACGTTGATGCCAGCTTTGCTCTGGCGGGCACAATACGAGTTTCCGAATCGGAGCGACTTCTCACTTCTCGGTCGGGTCATGCCAAGCGTGTGAAATCGATCTCGGCATGGCGATCGATTCGCTGTTGGACAGGTGGCAACGGGTACTTTAGCCCTGTCGCGCAGTTGAACAAGACCGCAGATTCGTCGGGTGACACTTGTCCATCGTCAAGTGCTTTTTTGTAGGCGGCATAAGTTGCAGCACCTTCCGGGCAAAGCAACATTCCTTCGCTGTCCGCCATTTCCTGACGCGCCGCCAGGATCTGGTTATCCTCAACGGCAATCGCAAATCCTTGAGACTCTCGAATTGCTCGCAGGATCAGGAAGTCTCCGATGGCAACCGGCACTCGAATTCCAGCGGCAACGGTGGCCGCGTTTTCCCATTCGGTCGCGAATTCTTCATTTTGCTCGAAGGCTCGCACGATCGGCGCGCATCCCGATGCCTGTACAGCGACCATCCGAGGACGTCGTGACCCCAGCCAGCCGATTTCGGCTAAT